>JACRCH010000120.1 GCA_016219115.1 Deltaproteobacteria bacterium | reverse complement strand
GGCGAGTTCAAGGATAGTCTTCCTGTCGACATTCTTGACTACCGACACCATCAGGCCGTCCGGGGTGTCCACCGCCACGCCGATGTTATAGTACTTCTTTACTATTATCTCCTCACCCTTCTCGTCTACCGAGCCGTTCAGGTACGGGTGCGCCACGAGTGAGTGCTGGACCGCCTTCATGAAAAACGGCAGGAAGGTCAGGTGTATCCCCTTCTCCTTCGCGTTCTTCCTCTCCCTCTCCCTCAGGTCCCAAAGCTCCGTCACATCCGCCTCGTCCATGCCGGTGACGAACGCGGCGTTACGCTGTGAGGCCAAAAGGGTCTTCGTTATGCTCTTCCTGACGCCCTTTATGGGGACCCGCTCCACGGAGCCGAACTTGTCTTTCCCAGCCTCCCTGGCTTCGGCCGCGGCGGGCTTCTCGGCGGGCGGGGCCACTCCGGCCCTCTCGGCCGCCGAGGTGACGTCATTTTCTGTGACGAGGCCTCCAGGGCCGCTCCCCGTTATCGACGCGATGTCGATCCCCATCTTTTTGGCCAAAGCCCGTGCCTTGGGCACGGCCATCACCTCTTCGGTATCGGGGAGCGTGCCTACGACCGAGACCGATTCCCGGGCCCTGGCCGGGGCCTTCTCCGGGCCCGGCGCGCCTTCAAGCTCGATCTTCACGAGCGTTTCGCCGACGGCTACCGTGTCGCCCTCGGCCTTATTTAATTTTACGACCCTGCCTTTCTTCGGGGAAGGGACCTCAACGATGGCCTTGTCCGTCTCGACCTCGAGGATTATCTGGTGCTCCTCGACGGAGTCCCCCTCCTTGACCCTCCACTTGACGACCTCGCCTTCGGTTATCCCCTCTCCAAGGTCTGGCAGTTTGAATTCGAATACCATCTCCGGGCTCTCCTTGATAAAGATTTTTTATCCGGCCACGCGACAGGCGGCACAGAGGATTTGAAGGATATAAAAGGTTTAGATATCTTTATGACTTTCAGGGAGAAAACAGGGTACTTCAAACCTGACAGTCCTGGAGCCTGCTGCATTGGACTCTTCGGGATTGAAGAACCCCGCAAGCCTTGCTACTGGGTATCTCCTTCACCCTACCCTCCCTCGATTGCGAGGGCTGGGCTCCCGTTGCGCTCTTCCGATGCAACGGGAAGCGGGGAGGGTGAAAACATTTTTTCATCCCCACCCTACCCTCCCCCATCGAGGGGGAGGATTTTACAAGGAAACCCTCTAGCAAGCTACAGGGAATTTTGTAATTGAAGAACTCCGTCATAAATGACGGGGATTCTTCACGGTAAGATGATTGTTATTTTGCAGCCCGCCCTGACCCGCTTCAAAAGCGGAGGGATCGCGGCGTGCGAGTTCAAGGATGAGAGAGGTGTCTTTGCCGCCTTTTAACCCGTCAGTAGAGCATCACCTTTTCGTATGCCTTGCGTATCCGCTCCTTGCCCGGCATATAGTAATCCTCAAGCCTGGCCATCGGGATTACCGCCTCCGGCCCCGCGACCCGCAGTATCGGCGCTTTGAGGTACTCAACAGCCTCCTCGGCTACCAGCGCCGAGATCTCGGCCCCAAGCCCGCCGCTCTTTGACGCCTCGTGCACGACAACAAGCCTGCCGGTCTTCCTGACCGACTTTAAGATAGCCTCTTCGTCCAGCGGCTTCAAAGTCATAAGGTCTATTATCTCGCAGTCGAAGCCCTCGGCGGCCTCGGCAGCCCTGTGGAGCATAGTGCCCCACGCGACGACCGTGATCTCTTTGCCCTCCTGATAGACCTCGGCCTTTCCCAGAGGCACGGTGTAGTCGTCCTCGGGGACCTCGGCCTTTATCGACCTGTAGAGCCTTGAGGGCTCAAGGAATATGACCGGGTCGGAATCCCTTATGGCGGATTTAAGAAGCCCCTTGGCGTTGTACGGGGTGGACGGCACGACGACCTTCACCCCGGGCATGTGGCAGAACAGGGCCTCGGCGGATTCGGAATGGAGCTCCGGCGGCTTTATCCCTATCCCGTACGGAGTCCTTACGACAATGGGGGCGGAAAAACGCCCTCTGGAGCGCGAGCGCAATCTGCTCGCGTGGGAGAATATCTGCTCAAGCCCGGCGTATATGAAGCCCATGAACTGTATCTCGACCACAGGTTTTATGCCGTAGGCGGCCATGCCTATGGCGGAGCCTATTATTCCGAGTTCGGATAAAGGGGTGTCTACGACCCTCTCCGGGCCAAACTTCTCCTGCAGCCCTTCAGTGACCCTGAATACGCCGCCGTCTTTCCCGACATCCTCGCCGATGATGACGACGTTAGTGTCCCTCTGCATTTCTTCGGAGAGGGCCATGTTGATGGCCTGGACGATGGTTATTTTTCCCATCCAAACTCCTTCAACTCCGTCTTCTGCCTCGCGGTCAGCTCAAAGTTGGTGTAGCGTATGATATCGGCCGGGTCCGGGGGCGGGAACTTCTCGGCCTTCTCTATCTCTTTGTCTACGGCTTCCAGCGCCTTTTTGGCGACCTCTTCCTCGTACTCCTTTGTCCGGAGGCCTTTTTTCTCAAGGAACAGCCTGAACCTCAGGAGCGGCTCTTTTTCCCTCCACTCCTCGACCTCTTCCTTCCTCCTGTACCTCGACGCGTCATCGGCCGTGGTGTGGTCGTCGAGCCTGTATGTGTAGCATTCTATCAATGTCGGCCCCTCGCCGCCGCGGGCCCTGTCGGCGGCCTCTTTCGTGGCTCTGTAGACGGCCAGAATGTCGTTGCCGTCGACCTGTATGCCGGGGATGCCGTAGCCGAAGGCCCTCTGGGCCAGCGTCGCCGCGGCGGTCTGTCTGGCCCTGGGGACCGAGATCGCCCACTGGTTGTTCTGGAGGAGGAATATGACCGGGGATTTGAATACCCCGGCGAGGTTCAGCGCCTCGTGAAAGTCGCCCCTTGAAGAGCCGCCGTCGCCGAAGTAGACGGCCGCCACCCTTCTGTCGTTCCTGTACTTCATGGCAAAGGCGGCCCCCACGGCGTGCGGCAGCTGCGTGCCCACGGGAACGCTCATCGGGAATATGTTCATGTCATCGGGGGCCTTCATCCCCCTCTCATCGCCCATCCAGTACCTGTAGAGCATCCACATCGGATAGCCGCGAGAGATCAAAACGGCCGACTCCCTGAATGACGGGAATATCCAGTCGTCTTTTTCAAGGGCCAGGGCGCTGCCTATCTGGGAGGCCTCCTGCCCCAGGACCGAGGCGTATGTGCCGATGCGCCCTTCCCTCTGGAGGCTCAAGGCCCTCTGGTTGAAGGTCCTCACCAGTATCATCGTCTCGAATATCTTTTTTAAGTCTGGGGCTTCCATGGAAGGCAGCAACGCCGCGTCGCAAACGCCTGCTTCGTTGATGATCTGAAGGAATTTTACATCGAAACTTCCGATGATGTCCATTGGCATGACTGAAGTCTATCAGTTAGAACGGCGGCAGTCAAGTACGCTCAAGCCCTCAAAAAAAACCGGAAAAACCGCCATCAGACCGGGCGCGCCCCGAAGCAACCTGTTGACAACGGAGCACCTGATATTATATCCTCGATTCCACCGTTCAACGGAACCGGAAAATAGCCATGAATAACTCCTCGGAGATAAAATTCGATCCTAACGGGCTTGTGCCCGCAATCGCGCAGGACGCCGGTACCCTTGAGGTCCTGATGTTGGCCTACATGAACAGGGAGTCGCTGGAGTTGACCCTCTCTACCGGCAAGGCGCATTTCTACAGCCGCTCGCGGCAAAGCCTCTGGCTCAAGGGCGAGACCTCCGGGAACTTCCTCGAGGTCAAATCGGTACGCTACGACTGCGACGGGGACACGGTCCTTCTCCTTGTGGAGCCCAAAGGGCCGGCGTGCCATACCGGCGAGAGGTCGTGTTTTTACAGGTCTGTCATCGAGGGCGAGCGGCCAGGACACATGGGGCCGCGGGTCCTGACGCTACTATATGATATAATAAAAGAGCGGAAGAACTCGCCGCCGGATAAGTCCTACGTGGCGTCGCTTTACGCCAGGGGACTGCCGAAGATCCTCGCCAAGATAGAGGAAGAGTCCGGGGAGCTTATTGAGGCCGCCAGGGAGAAGGGCAAGGACGAAGTGCTCTACGAGTTCTGCGACCTGTGGTTCCACACCATGGTGCTCCTTGCAAACGAGGGCCTTGAGATAGAGGCCGTCTTCGCAGAGCTTGGCAGGAGGTTCGGGGTCTCCGGCATAACGGAGAAAGAATCGAGAGGGAAGAAAGGATAGGCCTATGAGCTGCGTATTCTGCAAGATCGCCTCGAAAGAGATGAAATCAACCGTCGTCCACGAGACAGACGGTCTCATCGTCATAAAGGACATAAACCCGCAGGCGCCAACTCACCTTCTGGTGCTGCCGAAAAAGCACTACTCGACGATCCTTGAGTGCGACGACAGGGACCTTCTGGCCGAGATGCTTCTGGCCGCGAAGGAGGTCGCAAAAAAAGCGGGAGTCGACGAGAAGGGCTTCAGGCTCGTCATAAACACCAACGATGAGGGCGGGCAGACGGTATTCCACCTCCACATGCACCTCATGGCAGGAAGGTCTCTTGCGGGCAGGATGGGCTGAGACAAGGTATCGGCAAAAAGACCGCGGGAGCCGGAGCCCCGCGTTTTTAAATCCAAAAAAGTTTAAAAAGGAATCGACTATGCAGTGTCAAAGTTGCGGGATGCTTATAATGAAGCCGGAAGAGTTCTCCACCGAGGCCAACGGCGTAAGGAAGCTCGATTACTGCAAGTTCTGCTATTACAAGGGCTCGTTCACCGAGCCCGAGATAACGATGGCAGAGATGGCGGTAAAACTCGCCGGGCCGATGAGGATAAACAAGAACATAACGGAGGAGCAGGCGAAAGAGACCGCGATGGACCTACTGAAGGGCCTCAAGAGGTGGCAGGGGAAGACCGGGCAGTAGGGCCGGACTCTCCCTTCTCTGCAAGAAATATAAGATGCTCAAGATCTCGAAGACACGCTCGAGAGGATTGCCTAAACCCCGTATCCCTTCTCCACAAGGGCCTTTAAGACCCTTTTGGCGTGCTCTGGCCCCTCGACCTCCAGTATCACGTCGAGCCTTATGAGCCCGACGGCCACATCCTCGGCCTCTCTCTGGTGCGCAACCTGCAATATATTCGCCTTGAGCTCCGCTATTACGGCCGTCAACTCCGCCAGCGACCCCGGCACATCTCTGAGCACCGTCTGAATCTTTACGATCCTGCCCTCTTTCATAAGCCCGAGCCTCAAGACCCTGTCGAGTATCGTGACGTCGATATTCCCGCCGCTTATGACAAAGGCGGCCTTTTTGGACGACGCCGGAAGTTTTCCCTCTATGGCGGCGGCAACGGGAACGGCCCCGGCGCCCTCGACGACGACCTTCTTCCTCTCCAGCAGCTTTAGTATCGCCTCGGCTATCGACTCCTCGCTTACGGCCACCACATCGTCCACATACTTTTTTATGAGAGGGAAGGTCTTTTCCCCCACCCTCTTGACCGCGATGCCGTCGGCTATCGTCGAAGCCCTCTCCACATCCACTGGACGCCCGGCCTTGAGAGAAGCCATGCATGACTTCGAGGCCCCGGCCTCCACCCCTACTACCTTTATATCACTGCCGCTCTCTTTAACGGCGGAGGCTATCCCTGCTATAAGCCCTCCGCCGCCCACGGGGACGACGATGGTGTCGATGTCAGGGCGGTCTTCGAGTATCTCCAGGCCAACCGTGCCCTGCCCCGCTATCACGAGTTCGTCGTCGAATGGCGGGATAAATGTCATGGACTTGTCATTAGCGAGCTTTTTAGCGTACTCGTACGCCTCATCGAAAAACCCGCCGTGGAATATCAACTCGGCGCCGTAGCCTCTGGTGGCCGTGTACTTGATTATCGAGGCGGTCTCGGGCATGACTACCGTGGCCTTTACGCCAAGAAGCGCCCCTGCCCACGCCACCCCCTGGGCGTGGTTGCCGAGAGAGGCCGTTATCACTCCCCTTATCTTCTCCTCCGCGCTCATGGAAGAGATCAGGTTATACGCGCCGCGGACTTTGAAGGAGCCTGTCTTCTGGAGGTTTTCAAGCTTTAAGTGGGTCTCCACTCCGTAGAGCCTGCCAAGCGATGACGAAGATACAAGCGGTGTCCTCGCAACGACCCCTTTAAGCGCCTCTGAAGCCTTCCTTATACGCTCGAGCATCAGGACCTCCGCAGTCTTTTTAACGGACTGGATTTTTTTACCGGGCCGTCATTTGCCGAAGAGCCTCTGTCTTCTAGCCTCGAACATCGCCACGGCCCCGGCCTGAGCCGCGTTAAGCGAGTTCAGCTTCCCTTCCATCGGGATCGATACCGTGAAGTCGCAGCTCTCTTTCACGAGCCTTCTTATCCCCTTGCCTTCGCTCCCTATCACAAGGGCCAGGTCCCTGTTGAGGTCCATCCCGTAGATACTCTCCCTGGCGTCGGCCTCGACCCCGGCCACCCAGATGTTCTCCTCTTTAAGTCTCTCAAAGGCGCGCACAAGGTTCACCTCTCTGGCCACAAGCATGTGTTCCGTGGCTCCGGCGGAAGCCCTTACCACCGCCGGGGTGATCTCGCACGCCCTGTCCCGCGGGATTATCACGCCGTGGACGCCAGCCGCGGTGGCCGTCCTTATGAGGGAGCCGAGGTTCTGAGGGTCCTGTATCGAGTCGAGTATGAGGAAGAAGGCCGGGCCTCCGCTCTTCTTCCACGCAGCTATCAGGTCTTCGATCTCCAGGTACTTGAACTCGCCGGAGATAACGGCCGCCACACCCTGGTGCCTGCCCTTTCCCGCGAGCTTATCGAGCTCCGCTGGAGCGACCTTCCTCACCTCGACGTCGCGGGTCTTGGCCGCCCTCAAAAGCTCCGCCATGGTCCTGTCGCTTCTTGCCTCGGAGACAAGAAGCCAGTCGATATTCCCCGGCGAGGCCTTTATCGCCTCCATGACGGGGTTGACCCCGTATATCATCCTCATAGAAAACCGCTCCGCCTTTCCTTATAGAGTGCGCGGGGCTTACTGAAGCCCCTTCATCTTTTCTTCGATAACGCCAGCCTTCTCTTTATCTCCGGTCTTCGTGTAGAGTTCGATGAGGTGGCCGTATATCTCCCTGAGCCCTTCCTTCTCGCCCTCCGGGACGAGGGAGGCGGCCCGGTTGAGGCACTCTTGAGCCTCAGCGAGCCTCTCTCTTCTCATCTGTATCACGCCGAGGGTGTCGAGGTAGGCGTAGCTTTTTGCCGGGTCCGCCCTCAGAGCCTCATTCACGGCCACTTGCGCCTTGTCGAGCCGGTTTGTCTCCATGTAGAGCCACCCGAGGTTGTTGTAGAAGGCGCCGTTTGACGGGTTTATGGCTATGGCTTGCAGGAGGTCGTCTTCCGCTTCGTTATACTCGGAGCCTTTAAGATGGATATTGGCCATGGCGAAGTACGCCTCGGCGTATCCCCTCTCGGCGGCGCTCCGGTACTCCCTCATGGCAAGCTCCCGTTCTCCGCGGGACTCATAGATGGAGCCGAGCCTGTAGGACTCCTCCGCAGTGAGCGCCTCCTTGCCGTCGGGCTTTACGTACAGATGCCCGCAGGAAGCCAGCATAACGAGCAGTAACGCCGGGAAGACGTGTTTCATGTATCTCATCTGGTCGGCCCTTTCGGTCTTACAAGGAGTGTGGAAAAACCGGTCTTGCCCCAGGACTTAAGAAGCTCATCGTAGGTGAAGACATCTTCTTCGGTCATTCCAGAGTGCGCTATCACGGCCTTAGACTTATCATCATAGCCTATTGCCACGATATAATGCCCGACCGGGTATATCTCGTAGCCGAGGTTCAAAAAGAGTATGAGCGGCGTGCCGCCCCTTATCTTCTCCCTCAGGTCGGCCATAGAGCCTTTGTAGTAGACTGCGTCGAAGCCTTTTTCCTTCGCGTAGATGAAAAGGTCCAGCGGGAGCGTCCCCTTCAGCTTCTCCTCGTAGACCTCTTTCTCGACATCCCTCATCCCGGCCTTCTCTCCCCAGTAGCCGACAACGCTTGCGAGCGCGGCAGGGCCGCACATGTACTCGTTTTGAGGGAAGAACGGGACGCCTTTTATGTAGGAACCGGCGGCCATGGCGGCGCTTGAGTCTTTTAACAGCGCGGAGCGGCCCGGCCCCGAGCACGAGACCGCGAGGAGGCACATAATGAGAATGCATATGCAGGGCGGTACGGATCTTGTTCTCATAGGTCTATTATAGGGATAGAGGCGGACGGAGCAAGGGAAAAGAGAGAAATATTCAACCCGGGCCGGGGCAATCCGCCGGCCCGGGTTGCCTGGAGACGACCGGGTCGCTTTCTACTTTATGACTATCTTTCTGTCAGCCAGCTTGAGTATTACCATCACTAGTATGATGATTATAAGGAGGGCTATGACAATACCCAGACCGTCGCCGCCGGGATAAAGGCCGTCGAGCTGGCCGGCGAACTGGTGAAGCTCGGAGTCGCTCAGTTTATCAAGCCTGTTCTTTATCTCGGTGTTTGTAAGTCCAGCCTGGTTGAGCTTCTCGGAGACAAGCTTCGACTCAAGGACCCTCTGGGCCCTTTCCATGTCAGCGGCCCTCGAGGACTCCGTGGCCACGCCCTCGGCGCCGACCACATAGGCCATGGTCTTTGCCGGGATGCTGCCGATTATCAGGACCGCAAACGCCACGACCAACGCCACCTGCTTGAAGTACATCTTCTTTACCCGATTCATCTATCTCCCCCTCTTTTTGCCGATCTTTTGTTTTTTTGTTCTGAAAACCCCGTGTCCCGTAAGCTCACGGAGGGTTCATGCGATAGGAGACCGGTGCGCAAAAAGTGGGGGCAGACCTTACCCCGCTCCAATGAGCCGCAACCGGTATCTTCATCTCTTCGTTAAATATATAGACCAAAATCCCCTCACTGTCAACAGCCTTGCAAACTCACGGGAACTGTGCTAATTTCGCAATATGAAACTCTCAATCGAGCAGATCGAAAAGATCTCCAGGATAGTCCTCGACAGGCTTAAGGAGAAGGACCTTGTCGTCTTCAAAACCACCGAAGACAGGGTGCTTGAGAAGGTGCACGAGACAATACTCAAGGACCTCAAGGCCGAAGACAACCTCGACAGAGAGGTCGAGGAGATATTGAAGTCCCACACCGGCTCGATAGACTCCGGGAAGATAGATTACAGGAAGATGTTCGGCATGATAAAAGGCAAACTCGCCAGGGAAAGGGGGATAATCCTTTGAGGCTCTCGGAAGACAGGATCTCCCATCTGGCGCACCTCATCTCGGACGGTATCTGGAAGGACGACCTTGTCGACTTCAAGAACGACGAGAAGGCCCTGCTGGAGATAAAAAAGTCCATCACCGATTACCTCAAGGTCGAAGACGAAGCCGACTCCGTCGCCAGAAACAAGATACGCTCGCTTTCGAGGGATGTGCCCGAGGGGAGCCGCGAGTGGGAGATACTCTACAAGAAGTACTTCGAGGAAGAAAAATCGAAAAAAGGGTTCTTCAACTGACCGGGCAACGGGGCCTCCTTCCTTGCGGCAAGAGCCGTACCATGGTTTACTCCCTTGAAACAATAAAACCTTCCCCGTAAGCCTTAAGGCGCGGTAAGCACGGCAAATCTTCAAAGACCGCACGCGGCAAGCTTCGGCGGATTGAACGCCCCGGAAGATCGAAACCCGTAACCGCGCATCGTCACCGGAGCACTTTTTCCCGATGAACTTAAGCCTTGTCATTCCGCCAATCTCCGGCGCCGCCATCGGCTGGCTCACCAACTATGTGGCCATAAAGCTCCTTTTCCGGCCCCACAAACCCTTCGATCTCCTTGGCTACACGGTCCAGGGCGTGATCCCCAAGAGAAGAAAAGAGATCGCCAGGTCGATGGCCAAGGCCATCGAAAAGGAACTCCTCTCCTCCGAAGACCTCGCCAGGGCGCTCTCTAACCTCGACTGGAAGGGTGAGATCGAAAAAACGGTTGAAGAGGCGGTGGAGCACAGGTTCTCCTCGAACAGGTTCATGAGCCTCCCGGTCATCGGCGTCGTATCGGAAAACCTCAAGTACCAGATTAAATACGCCATAACCAGGGAGATACTCCTGCAGATAGACAAAAAGAAGGGCAGCCTCGCCTCCAAGGTCAAGGACAACATAGACATAAAAGAACTCCTCGTCTCCAAAATCGACAACCTCGACCTGATGAAGTTCGAAAGACTCCTGACCGATTTCATAGCCAGGGAACTCAAACACCTTGAGAGGCTCGGCGGCGTGATGGGTTTTGTGATAGGACTCTTCCAGTCAGGATTCGCGTATTACCTCGGCTGGTAGCCTTACGATTTTTATGAAACCTCCGCCGCAGCGGGCCGGGGGATCTTCACGCGCAAATTCTTCACAAGCTCCGCGGAAAGCTTCGGGGAGTCATGTACCCCCGGCAAAGCCGAGGCTTGAAAATACGCCCTTCGAAGGGGCTCAATGCTAAAAATTAACAACCATACCAAAACCTCCCCTCCCTCGATTGCGAGGGGATCGAGGGGGAGGATTTTACAAGGGCAAGCTACAGGAAATTTTGTGATTTAAAAGGTCAAACTCCATGAAGACGGTACTTACGATAGCGGGTTCCGACCCTTCGGGCGGGGCCGGCGTACAGGCGGACTTGAAGACCTTCGACGCCTTAGGCTGCAAAGGGCTCTCGGCGATAACCGCACTTACGGCGCAGAACAACAGGCGGGTCTACTCCACCCTGGTCCTGCCCCCCTCTTTCCTTAAAAAACAGGTCATTACGCTCCTTGAAGAGTTCACGGTAGACGCGGTCAAGATAGGCATGACCGGAAGTACCGCCAACCTCAACGCTATCGGGTGGCTTATCAGGGAGAAGGGACTTGAAAATGTCGTCCTCGACACCGTCCTCTGTTCCACGGGCGGCTACCCGCTCCTCGACAAAAAGGGCGTCTTTGCCGTTAAAAAACTCCTGCCCCTCGTAAAGATCGCCACGCCGAATATCCCGGAGGCCTCGGCGCTGACCGGGGTCGACATCAGAGACACCGACGGGATGGAAGAGGCGGCCCTGGCGCTCTTCTCGGCGGGAGTTCCCTATGTGCTCATAAAGGGCGGCCACCTCGAAGGCGCACCCGTCGACATACTCTACGACGGCAAAAAATTCCATCGCTTCAAAGGCAAAAGGATAAGAGGCGGGAGAGAAAAATTCCACGGCACGGGCTGCAAACTCTCCGCCGCCATCGCCGCCGGGCTCGCCAGAGGCCTAAGCGTAAAAAAAGCCGTCGAAGACGCCAAAAAATACCTCAACCGCATCTTAACAGGACGCTGAAGAAGACCCCTGGGGGAATTTTCTGTAGAAAGTTCCCCTCTCAAGAGCCTTTTTCAGTGGTCTGTCGATATCGGTTCAGGCGCCTTTGAGCCACCCTATTTCGCGGGCGCTCAGGTGGGAGTCTTTTCCGGCGATAATGTGGTCGTGGACGAGTATATCGACGGCGGCGGCGGCGTGTTCGAGTTCTTCGGTGAGGTTCCTCTCGGTGTCAGTCGGGCTTATTTTGCCGTCAGGGAGACTGTGGACGAATATCATGGAACGGGCGTTATACTTGAACGCGGTCTCTATGACCGTCCTCGGCGAAAGGGAGTCGTGCTTCAGGGGGCCCTCAAAGAGGGTCTCAAAGCCGAGTATCTCGTTTTTGGAGTTGAGGTATATGGCGAAGAACCTCTCGGAGGTCTCTTCGTTCATGGCAGAGCCTAAAAAGGCCATGACATCCTCAGGCGATCTTATGGGCCTGTTGCGTTCGGCCTGCTCCCTCAGGTAAGCGCAGGCGACTTCCTTGATGACGCCAATGAGGATGGCGGTATTCTCCCCCACCCCGTCGAAACCTGCGAGTTCCCCGTCCGGCGCCTCAAAGAGGCCCTTCAACCCCTTGAAGCGTCCCACAAGGCCCTTGGCCAGCGGCTTGACGTCCCTTCTCGGGATTGCGTAGGTCAGGAGAAGCTCCACTATCTCGTAGTCGTGGAACCCGTCGAGCGAGGACTTAAGGAACCTCTCCTTGAGCCTCTTTCTGTGCCCGGAGTTCGGGTTGGGGTTTTTGGAGACCATATCATCCGGCCGGTCCAGCGTCTTTTGACAGGCTAATCTTCCTTCTTCAGGTTAATGGCCGACAGAAACGGCTTTATAAGGTCCATTGGGAGCGGGAAGAGAATAGTGGAGTTCTTCTCCGCCGCGATCTCCGTCAATGTCTGCAGGTACCTTAACTGGAGCGACACCGGGTTCCGGCTAAGTATGTTGGCGGCGGCGTATATCTTCTCCGAGGCCAGCATCTCGCCCTCGGCGTGTATTATCTTCGCCCTCTTCTCCCTCTCGGCCTCGGCCTGCTTGGCCATCGCCCTCTTCATCTCTTCGGGCAGGTCTATCGCCTTTACCTCCACGAGGCCCACCTTTATGCCCCACGGGTCCGTCTGCCTGTCGAGTATCTCCTGTATGTTCTTGTTTATCTTGTCTCTCTCCGCCAGAAGCTCGTCGAGCTCGGCCTGACCGCAAACGCTCCTCAAGGTAGTCTGCGCGAGCTGGCTCGTGGCGTACAGGAAGCTCTCGACCGCTATGATGGCCTTGTCGGGACCCACGACCCTGAAGTAGACGACCGCGTTGACCCTCACCGAGACGTTGTCCCTGGTTATGACCTCCTGCGGCGGGACATCCATCGTCACAGTCCTCAGGCTCACCCTCACCATCTTCTGCACCCCCGGTATGAGGAGCACTATGCCGGGGCCTTTCACCGACTGGAACCTGCCGAGGAAAAAGACCACGCCCCTTTCGTACTCGGGCAGTATCTTTATCGCGCTCCACAGGAACATCGCTATGAGTATGACTAGCACCAGAGTCCCGGTGCCGATTCCGAATTCCATGACCCCCTCCATTGATAAATATCACGCCTTGATTATTAACGCCGGGCGGCGTTCATTCCGGCGGCCTCTTTTTCGAGACCTTCAGGTGAAGCCCCCTGACCTCCGATACCGTCACCCTCTCGCCGTCCTTTATATCCTCATCGCTTACCGCGTTCCAGTACTCCCCGTCAACAAAAACTTTTCCCTCCGCTCCGGCCTTTATGTCCCCGGCCGCCCTGCCGACCTCTCCCACAAGCCCCTCCGACCCGCTTACCGGCTTTCTTCTGTGGAAGACGACGGCGTAGTACATCGCCCCGACGACAAAGGCCGCCATGAGTACAACGGCCGGGAGTATCACCCAGACCGACAGCCTCATGAACGGGGCCGGCGAGTTAAAGAGCATAAGCGAACCGAGGACGAGCGACACTATACCCGCCAGCGTCAAAAGGCCGTAGCTTACGACCTTCACCTCCACTATGAAGAATATCACGGCGAGCGCTATGAGGAGAAGCCCGGCGTAATTCACCGAAAGCGTCTGGAAGGCGTAGAACGCGAGCACCAGGCATATCGCCCCGATGACCCCCGGCAGCACCACTCCCGGGTTTGAAAGCTCGAAGAAAAGCCCCAGGATGCCTATCATCATGAGTATGTAGGCGACATTGGGGTTGCTGATGGCGTTTAAGACCCGTGCCCTCATGTTCATCTCGACCTCGACGACCTTTGCGCCCTTTGTGTTCAGGACCTTGTCGCCGGCGGCGAGCTCGACCTTTCTTCCGTCGAGCTTTTTAATGAGGTCGTCCCTGTTCTCGGCTGTCAGGTTTATGACATTGAGCCTGAGGGCCTCCTCGGCGGTGATGTTCACCGACTCCCTCACGGCCTTCTCTGCCCAATCGGCGTTCCTCTTTCTCTTGGCGGCTATGCTTTTTATGTACGCGACCGCGTCGTTTTCGACCTTCTTCATCATCGTCTCGTCCATCTTCTCCCCGCCCATCGCCACCGGGTGGGCCGAACCTATATTGGTGCCGGGGGCCATGGCCGCTATATTGGAGGCATAGGTGATGAATACCCCGGCAGAGGCGGCCCTTGAGCCGGACGGGGCCACATAGACGACGACCGGGACGTCGGATGAGAAGATGTGCTTCACGATGTCGCGCATCGAGAGGTCGAGCCCTCCGGGTGTGTCTAGCTGGATTACAAAGGCCTCGGCGCGGGCGGCGGCGGACCTGTCGATAGAGTCGCGGATAAACTCGGCCACGACCGGGTTTATGACGCCTTCCACATTGGCATAGTATACCTCGGCGGCTGAAACGCCGGCGGGGTACGGCGGTATGATGATTGAGGATACGAGGAGAAGGAGCGCGAGGAACCACTTCCTGTTTTTCATAAGGGAGATTCTATCAGGGATTCGGATATTATGCAATAAAGGCGGGCGGTAGCGTCCAAAGGGTCTTTTTATGTCAAAAAAGGACTATCTCTTCTTAAGCTCCTTCATGACCATCTTAAGGTCCTCCCAGGCGTCTTTTTTAAGGGAGGGGTCCTTAAGCAGCTCAGCCGTACCATAGGTAGCCATCACCTTTACGCCGCCGCGTTCGTGGAACCTGCCCCGGAGCGCCCCGACATTACGCCCTCCGAGCAAAGACAGCGCGGCCACACAACCAAGCGTCACGACCACTTTCGGGGAGATGGCGCCCAGCTCCTCCTCAAGGAATCCTTTGCACGAGGCGACCTCTTCATCGGTCGGCTCGCCGGAAGAGGCGCACCTGACGGAGTTCAGGATATAGACCGTCTCTCTTTTAAAGCCCATCGCCTCTATCATCTTCGTAAGAAGCTCCCCCTCCTCGCCGCTGAACGGCGCCCCTTTGACGGCGTCGGCCTCGCTCGGATTACCGCCGACGAAAACGAGCCTGGCGTTCGCACCGAGCGCGCCCGTGGCGACCTTTTTGCGGCCCCCGGCGCCCGCGCAGACGGAGCACGCGTCCACCCTCTCCTTAAGGCCAGTGGCCTTCCTAACCGGGGCCTCAGGCTTCACGGCGCTTCTGGCGGCCTCGGGCGCCGGGATGTGCGTGATGCCGCTTAAGGCCAACAACTCGATGTGGTCCCTCAGGCTATCGGCTATGCGGTTGTATTCGTCTTTCGCGTCCATTCTTATGAGGTTTTCCTAAAGGGCTTTTTTCCTCTTTACAACATGATTTCCTTCGGATAGCATATTATATCATGGCGCTTTTGGCTATAATATTTTCTTTCGTCATCGTCTTTGTGCTTCCGGATACGGTCTGGGCGTGGGGCCCGGCGACCCACCTTGAACTCGGCTACGCGGTACTGAGCAACACCAACCTTCTCGCTTCTCCTGTAAGGCTCCTCTTAGAGTCGTTCCCTTACGACTTTCTCTACGGCAACGTAAGCGCCGACATAGTCGTCGGGAAAAACCTCGTAGAGGAACTCAAGCACTGCCACAACTGGAAGGTCGGCTTCAAGCTCCTGAGGAAGGCCAACGGCAACTCGCAAAGGGCCTTCGCCCTCGGGTACTTGAGCCACCTGGCCGCCGATACCGTCGCCCACAACCACTTCATCCCGGAGATGATGATACGGTCGTTCTCGACCCGCACCTTGAGGCACATCTACTGGGAGATGAGGTTTGACGCGCTTTCGGACAAACGGGTCTGGCAGCTCCCGCAGAAGATGATAAAAGAGATACACGAGGACAACGACAGGCTGCTGGACTCCATCATAGAGGACACGCCGCTCTCGTTCAGGACGAACAAGACGATATTTTCGAGCATGATGAGCCTTCAGAGGTTCCAGCAGTGGCACCGGATGCTCAACCTCCTGTCGAACAGGTCCCGGTGGACTCTGCGCAAGGAAGACAAGGAGAAGTACTTTATCGCCTCCTTCGAGGCGGTCATGGGGCTGCTGAACCACGAGCACAAGGCCCCGTGCATAAAGAAAGACCCCACGGGCAAACACAACCTGAACGCCGCCAAGTACATGAGAAAGAAACTCAAGACCATCCAGAAAGAGGGCAAGGACTGGCAGGAAGCGCTGGACAGGGCCCTGAAGTGGGTGAAGATATGAAAGGACGCTGAAAAGGTCCTATCATAAAACTTTTTTTCAAGCGGCCCGCCCGTAAATCCTTCAGCCTCTTTTAAGCCTTACCACATTGTCGAGTATCCTGTCGGCGACCTCGTCTTTGCTCATGGCCGGCAGCACCTCCGTGTCGTTGTCCCTGTTGATTATCGTCACCTGGTTGGTTTCGCTGTCGAGCCCGGCGGGCGGGTTGGCGACAACCAGGTCGAGGTTTTTCTCGTTAAGCTTCTTCCTGGCGTTCTCTTCGAGGTTTTCGGTCTCGAGGGCGAAGCCGACGAGGAACTGGTCCCCCTTTTTCTTCTTGCCCATGTACTTCAATACATCCTCTGTCCTCTCCATATCGACCGTGAGGCTGACGGCGTCCTTCTTGACCTTCGTCGGGTAGCTCTTCTTGGGCCTGTAGTCGGCTACGGCAGCCGCCATTATGACAAGGGTGGACTGCGGGTAGTAGCTTACGCACGCCTCATGCATCTCTTCCGCCGTTGACACCGGGACAAAGGTTATGCCGGAGGGCCGCGGCATCGACGACGGGCCGCTTACAAGGACGACCTCGGCCCCTCTTCTTTTGGCGGCTCTCGCTATAGCGTAGCCCATCCTCCCGGACGATGCGTTGGAGACATACCTTACGGGGTCTATCGGCTCCCTCGTGGGCCCGGCCGTCACAAGGACCTTCTCGCCCTTCAAGTCCTTCGCGCTCAATGCCTCTATGGCGGCCTCCGTTATATCTTCGACCGCCGCGAGCCTCCCCTTGCCCGCGCGGCCGCAGGCAAGCTCGCCCTCTTCGGGTTCGACGAAGAGGTAGCCGAGGCCTTTAAGTTTCCCGACATTCGCCACCACTATCGGGTTCTCCCACATCACCGTGTTCATGGACGGGGCTATCAGCACAGGCGCGGCGGCGGCCATGACTATCGTCGTAAGGAGGTCGTCCGCGATCCCCGAGGCCGCCTTGCCGATGAAGTCGGCGGTGGCCGGGGCGACCACAATAAGGTCAGCGGTCTGGGCAAGCTCTATGTGGCTTATCCTGTTCCCTTCGGTAAGCTCGAACAGCTCCGAGTATACCGGGTTTTTGGCAAGCGTAGAGAGGCTCAGAGGGGTTATGAACTCTTTGGCCGACCGGGTCATCACCGGCCAAACGGCCGCCTCTTTTTTTATAAGTAGCCTTGCGAGTTCCAGGGCCTTGTATGCCGAGATGGCCCCTGTGACTCCGAGGAGTATTTTTTTGTCTTTTATGACCACGACAGTATTTCTCCTGAAAGAATCCATTGGAGGCGCGGCAGTCTGTTTTTCAGCAGTCCGCCGGGCAGACGCCGTCACCGCAGGAAAGGATTGCTTTCCTTCTCTTCGCCTATGGTAGACTCTGGACCGTGTCCCGGCAGCACCCTCACCGAGTCACCGAGGGGTAATATCTTCTTCTTGACCGAACTTATAAGGTCTTCATACGACCTTCCTGGGAAATCCGTCCTGCCGATGGAGCCGGCAAAGAGGGTGTCGCCCGTAAAAAGAAGGCCCATATCCTTTTCATAAAGACATACCCCGCCCCTGGTGTGCCCCGGCGTGTGGATGACCCTCAGGGTGACCTTGCCGGCGGTCAGGACCCCGCCGTCTTCAAGATATACGTCCGGCTCGGGCTGTCTTTCAGTCCTGACGCCGAACATCACCCCGTGCTCGTGGGCCTCGGACAACAGGCCCTCATCATTTTTGTGGACGGCAAGCTCGGCGCCGTAGATTTTCTTCATCTCGCCGTCGGCCCCGACATGGTCGAAGTGGCCGTGGGTGTTGACGATATATTTCACCTTAAGCCCTTCTCTTTTTACAGCCTCCTTGATATCACCGGCGTCCCCGCCCGGGTCGATTACGAAGGCCTCTTTCGTGGCCTCATCCCAGATGATGTAGCAGTTTACCTCAAGCTCGCCTACCGTAAGTGTTATCATCCGTTCACGCTCTTTCAAATGCATTTATTTACCGGCGGCGTCCTTCATGACTTCTGCCAGGTCTTTATCTTATCGGAGTACTTTGTTATGAGTACATGGGCCGCGTCTTCGGTCGAGGCCTCGGCCACGAGATGGAAATACGGCATGTCCTGGCTCGGGTAGGCCGCTATCCAGTCTTCCCCGAAGTTTATCTTTATCCCGTCGAGGAGCATCGTGTCGAGCCCGTGGGAGTCCTCGGAAAGCCTCCTCATTATCATCCCCTTGTGTTCAAAGGAGCACGATACCCTCTCTTTGACTATTATCGAGGGCGGGATCTCCCTCAAGAGCTTGTGGAGCTTGGCCTTCTGCATGGCGAGCATCTCGAGGGTCTTCGTTATGGCGAACATGCCGTCGAAGTTCGGCTGGAACTGGGGGAAGATGAACCCGCCGGTCTGTTCGCCGACGAATATGACGCCCTCTTCGGAGGCGGCCTCCATGAGGCCCCTTGCCGTGGTCTTTGTCCTTTTGACGTTGAAGCCGTAGGTGGCCGCCAGCCTGTCTATCGCCCTCGAGGCGGTCACGGGGACGGCTATAGTCCCTTTTTTGCCGGAGTCCCTGTTGCACTTCAAGGTCAGAAGGGCCATTACATTGAGGGCGGTGTCGCCGTCGAGGACCCCCCCGGTCTCGTCGAATATGAAGACCTTCTCCCCTCCCGCGTCCAGATAAAAACCGATGTCCGAGTTCAGGGAGCGGACGATGGAGGAGAGCTGGTCGATGGCCTTCTGGAACTCTTCGGCGGTCTTCGTGGTCCTGGTGCCGTCGAGGTTGGCGTTCAAGGCTATCACCTCGCAGTTCAGAGTCCCAAGGATAGCCGGGAAGATCCTCGATGACGACCCGTATGAGTAATCGAGGACTATCTTGAACCCGGCTTTACTTATCGCCTTTGAGTCTATCTTCGATAAAAACCCGTCCTGGTAGGACTCAAACCCGTGTATCGGGAAGACCATCTCGCCGGTCTGCTCCATCGGGACCCTCTCGAAGTCCTCCCTG
>JACRCH010000119.1 GCA_016219115.1 Deltaproteobacteria bacterium | reverse complement strand
GTTGAATGGGTGTGCCACTCCGCAATCCCGTCGCTTTAGCGGCGGGTCAAGGCTGGCAAATAAAAATGACCTTCCATACCATCAAAATTCTCCGTCATTCATGGCGGAGAATTTTAATTAAGCGCTGTTTGCCGCGTATACAAAAACAGATCTCCCTTTGGGTACCCCGCTGGCAAGGCTTGCGGGGAGGTTCATGGTCAGGCTACCTTTACAACTGAACCTGAGCGTATGCACCTGCTGCAGGCCCTGATCTTCTTTACCTTGCCCTGGTGTATCGCGCGCACAGCCTGCAGGTTAGGGTTCCATTTCCTCTTTGTCTTGTTATGGGCATGACTTACATTGTTGCCGAATGCAGGGCCCTTTCCGCATATGTCACATGTGGCTGCCATGGGTGAATACCTCCGCAAAAAAATTTAATCTTAAAAATTTAGCACAACCTGACAGGTATTGCAAGTTTTTTTTATGGATTAATAGAGGCACAATGGGAAGCGTTTTTAATGATACCGCGCGCGTTCGGGCCGGGGTCTCCATGGCTGACTCTTCACGGACTTCACCGGGCAGGTTTTCCGTGCAATGATGTCTCCGGAAAATGAAAAAGGCGTTTCATACTAACGGGATGAAAAAGAGGGTATTGATCATAACCGCGGCTGCGGTTCTGGCGCTGCTGGCAGTACGGGCGGCCCTGCTCTTTGTCACTTTCGCCGTTGAGACGCGCGAGCTTTCTGCCGCCGCCTGCGGCCGCGCCGACGCCATAGTCGTCCTTACGGGCGGCAAGAACAGGGCAGAGGAAGGATTGAAGCTCCTTAAGAGCGGCAGCGCCAGTATTATGGTCTTGAGCGGGGTGAACAGGGACGCCGACCTGGATGCCATCTTCTTAAACAGGCTCACGAACGCCGAAAGGGCCAATATAATACTCGACAAGGAGTCTACCTCCACTTACCAGAACGCCATTGAGGCGAGGGGGATAATGAAAAAGATGGGGTTGACCTCGATGCTCCTTATCACCTCGGGCTACCACATCAAGAGGGCCGAGTACATCTTCAGCAAGATTATGCCGGAAGAAGTCAACATAGTGCCCTGCGCGGTATCTACCCCGAACTTCGATATCGACAAGTGGTGGGGAGGCAACAGCCTGCTCATAATATTCGTCGAGTTCGTGAAGTACTACCTCTTTGTGGCCGGGTTTTACCTGGGCGTCATCTGATCGCGGAGTGCCGCCCCTGCCGTCTTCCTGTGCCTGTCTATCCAAAATCCCTGAAATACAAAAAGCCACTGCAGAAGCGCCGAAAGGGCCACGGTCTTGTCATCAGGCGGCACGGCCCCCGAGAACTGCCCGGCGCATACGAGCAGAAGAACCCCGATCAGAGCCCATGTGCCGTACCTGCCGACCCGGTCCGACGCGCGGGTAGTCCTCAGATAGAGCGTAACCCCGGCGGCGAATATCCCTCCCTCGACGAGTAATGTCGCAGGGATGGAGTTCCATAAGCCCAGCCCGGCGCGCGCCTCTCCGAACAGGCTTAACGGCAGGTCGGGGCGATGAACGACAGCGTCCAGAAACCAGTGGCTCAATACGGCAATGGCCGTCACGAGGGCCGCCAGAGGCAGGCGGCGTATGGCAAAGTAGACAAGACCGAATGAAAGAGCCCAGATGACGACCGCCAAAAGGCTGTGCGAAAAGGGGTAGTAATCGAACGACAGCGGGGTCACCTTCGTTATCCCCGGAGGGATACTGACCCGCTCGACCCCGACAAGGACCAGCACCGGCCAGATGAGGTCCAACAGGACCGCGGCGATGAAAAGCGTGCCGAGCGAGGTCTTTGGGGCAAACCTTTTGGCGACGAACCCTACGCCATAGTGACCGATGAACATGATCAGGCCTCTCGCTCCCGGTTTATATCACATATCATAGAAACGACACTTCAGACTTGTGGGCAGTTCCCCATCAATTCTTGTTAGGAGTAAGTCTAATGGCATGACACTTTTTGCTTTGAGTGGTCTCATAATTTCTAATGTCGTAAGACCGTCTCCAAGAAAACGCATGGTAATTTTTGGGCGGCTGGACTTGACTTGATAGTACAGGGGCGGGTTGTGCCCACCACAGTCATGTACCACCGGCAAAGCCAGGGGCATTTGATTTAAGAAGCCTAAAACCCCCTGACCTTGATCCCGCTCTTCTCAAGGAGGGCGGCGGTGACACCGGAGCCGTCTATGGCAGTACCGCCCCGTTTTATCGAGCCGACGCCGCACGACGGGCTGTTCTCTTTCAAAAAGGCCTCTTTAGCCCCGGCAAGGCGGGCTATACGCAGGACCTCGTCGGCGCCTTTAAGTAAGTTTCCGGTGACATCCCTTCCGTTCTCATCCATCACGCGGGAAGAACCCGTCAGGACATCTCTCCCGCTCCCTGCCGTGATCTCGCACCCGGGCCTCGGGGTGGAAAGTCCGCCGAGCTGCTCCGGGCAGACCGGGACCGGAACGGTGCCTTTAAGCGCCGACAGGGCGGGGCCAGAGAGGGCGTCCTCTCCGTCGTACCTTGTCTTGAGCCCCACAAGGCAAGCGCTCACTATTACGACCGGCCTGTCCATAGGTTTTTTTAAAGTTTGACTGTCGGCTGAATGGGTGGCAAATACAAATGACCTTCCATACCATCAAAATTCTCCGCCATTTATGGCGGAGAATTTTCATTTAAGGTCCCGAAGACCGTGACCAACGGGTTTTCGACCGTGGCTGAGGGCTCGGCGTTCTTCTTGATGGATACGCGCCTGCCCGAAAACTCGATCCGTCCTTCGGAGAAAAATTGTATCGCCTGCGGATATATCCTGTGCTCTTCGGCGAGTATCCTTTTAGCGAGGGTCTCCGGCGTGTCCGCGTCTAAAACCGGTACGGCGGCCTGAATGACGATGGGGCCGCTGTCGAGGCCCTCATCGACGAAGTGTACCGTGCACCCGGAGAACTTCACCCCGTGCTCAAGGGCCTTTTTCTGAACATCGAGGCCCGGAAAGGCCGGGAGGAGGGAAGGATGGATGTTCATGATGCGCATGGGAAAGGCTTCGAGTATTACTTTTGAGATTATCCTCATGAACCCGGCCATGACGACCAGCTCGACCCCGTTCTCTTTGAGCTCTCTGACGACTTCCTTGTCGAACTCTTCCCTTGAAGAGTAGCCCTTCTTCAGGAGCACCACCGAGGGTATCCCGTGCTTTTTAGCCCTCTCGATGGCGTATGCTTGGGAGTTGTCGCTAATTACGACCTTTATGGAGGCCTTGAGGCTCCCGGCCTCGACCGAGTCGATTATGGCCTGCAGGTTGCTGCCGCTCCCCGATACGAGGACACCGATATTTACCATCGGAAGTTACCTATTTTTGATTTTCTGAAACCTTTGAGTCTCTCATACCACGGCCGGGTCATTTTTTACATTCATGAAACCACTTAGGTCACCTTGCCGCTGAGTCTTCAGACGTACTCCACATCCGGGCCTTGGGACTTCCTGGCGGCTATCTCGCCGATAGAGTAGGGCTTCTCTTTGAGTTCCTTGAGTCTCTTCATGACGGCGGACTCGTCTCTGGCCCTGACTATCAGGACAAGCCCCACTCCGCAGTTAAAGGTCCGGTACATCTCGGAGTCTTCAATGGAGCCGCCTTTCCGTATAAGGCCGAATACGGGAGGCACCTTCCAGGAGCCTTTCCTTATGACGGCCTTTAGGCCCTTGGGCAGGACCCTCGGTATGTTGTCCGTAAAACCGCCCCCGGTTATGTGCGCCATGCCGAGGACTTCAAACCTCTCCAGAAGCTTCAGAACCGGCTTTACATAGATCCGCGTAGGCGTCAGCAGCACCGAGCCGATATTTTTTTTGAACCCGGCGGGTACGCTCTTTACGGTCAGGCCGAGGGTATCGAAGATGACCTTTCTCGCTAGCGAATAGCCGTTACTGTGAAGCCCGCTTGAGGCGAGCCCTATGACCCTGTCGCCCGGCTTTATCCTTGAGCCGTCTATTATCTTCTTACGGTCGGCAACGCCTACGGCAAACCCGGCCAGATCGTATTCTCCGGCCTTGTAGAGTCCGGGCATCTCGGCCGTCTCGCCGCCTATAAGCGCGCACCCGGCCTCCGTACAGCCGGCGGCGATGCCTTTGACGACCTCGGCCGCCTTCCGGGCGTCCAGTTTACCGGTGGCGAAGTAGTCGAGGAAAAAAAGCGGCTCTGCGCCGCTTACGAGTATGTCGTTTACGCTCATGGCCACGAGGTCGATCCCGACGGTAGAGTGCGTGCCGGTCATGAAGGCGATCATGAGCTTGGTGCCGACCCCGTCGGTCGAGGAGACAAGCACGGGGTCCTTAAGGCTTTTGAAACGGCCGGAGAAGAGCGCCCCGAACCCGCCGATGTCTCCGAGGACCTCTTTGCGGTAGGATTTACGGACATGAGGCTTGATGAGGTCTACAAGCCTTGCGCCTTCGTCAATAGAGACGCCCGCGTCACTGTATGTAAGTTTTTTCATGCGCAATAGATTAATCCAAACCGCAGTCTTTGTCAATACGGAGAGGACCTTGCATTATTATTTTTCAAGATGGGTTGGAGTAGAGACGATTTTTAAGGGGAATCCTGATCTGATGTTCGTAAAAAGCACACCGTGTTGTGCAGGACTGCATAAAATCTTATGCAAATTTATCAACTAATTAGGGAGGTCCTTTTCAACAAAAGAGCGAATCATTGTAATTTTGCTTGATATTTTTCAAGCGTTTGAGTTTGGCATTGGCATTGCAACACATTAGTGCCTGAAAACAATCCCAATTTAAGAAATACAAAAATAGTTCCTTTGCCGAACCATACCGTCAACCTTGTCGGTCCGCAGGCACTTCTTGAAGTGGTTTTGGATATTTCACGGCGGCGTGAATAGTCGTTTCTAAGTCTTAAGCCTCATAGATGAAAGCCTGAGTACTGCAGCAAAACTTTCCCGGACAATGAGAGTTGAAAAAACAAGCAATCAAAAGGAGGAGGGATGACTATGCGTATCACGGAAATCAAGGTGCTGCCGGTGGACGGTGATGAAAAACTCAAGGCCTATGTGACAATAAAGCTCGACGACTGTTTTGTCGTAAGGGACATGAAGGTCATAAAGGGCACGACAGGATACTTCGTAGCCATGCCAGCGAAGAAGATGAAAGACGGGACCTACAGAGACCTTGTCCACCCTCTCGACAAGCCCACCAGACAGCTGCTTGAGGACCTTGTCATGAGCGAGTACAAGAAGGTTTACGCCGAGTACCTCAAGGGCACGCCTCTTTCCAAAGCGGTATAAGAGTCAGGACATACTCCATATACCAGGGTCTCCCTGCAACCGGGGGATGCCTCCGACGGCGGCAGGGGGCCTTGCGGATTACACGGAATTTGCGCATTTTGAAGATGATGACTTCAGACCTTTATGGGAGCGCCGCGATTTCACTCTTATGCGTTTTGCCGACGCCCTTCCGAAGCGCACCTCGGTACACACATCCATCGGCCTTTTTTTCAGCCCGGTATATTTTTATTAATCGGTGTTCTTTTGTGAAAAATATTCCAAAAAAACGACGGCGACATGAACCACCCCGCAAGCCTTGCCAGCGGGGTACCCAAAGGGAAATCTGTTTTTATATACGCGGCAAGCCGCGCTTAATCCAACCCGAAGGAAATACTAAAAGTTAAAATAATGAGCGCACACGGAGACCACAAAAAAGCACTATTGCCGGCGACCGCGTTTCTTGGCATTACGGCGGCCGTGTACTATCCGGTCGTGGCTGACATCAGGAGGTCCGTAAACGGTCCTCTCGATGACTCGTACACCATATTGTGGCTGCTCTGGTGGGTCAGACGGTCTATCTTCGGCATCAATTCAGACCCCTCGTTTTCGCCTTTCATCGAGTCACCCTTCGGAATCGATGTCACGCATTCGACATTCATCAACCACTTGATCGCGCTGCCGTTCACGTGGGTCTGGGGCCCTGTAGGCTCTTATAATATCATGATACTCCTGTCGTTCTTCCTTGCCGCGCTCGGCATGTATCTCCTTGTCAGCGAGGTCACGTATTGCAGGGCGGCGGCCTTCTTCTCCGGGCTCGCCTTTTCGTTCTCGCCCTTCCATACCGTTTTTTCAGCAACCGGCGGGATGGACGCCTCACAGACGCAGTACATGCCGTTCACGCTCCTTTTCCTTATAAGGTATGAGAGGAGCGCGGGCCTCAAAGACCTCTTCCTGTTCATACTATTCCTTCTGCTCTCCGTATTCTCGTTCGGGTACTACGGGGCGATAATATTCACCGCGGTTGCCGTCTACTACTCATACGCGAAGGCCCTGCCGTACGCGCTCGGTTTACTCAAGACACGGCCTGATCCGGGGCTCCGCAAGGTCCTTGCATGGGTCTGTGTGTCTTACATATTCCTTGTCCTCGCCTTCAATTCGTTCGACGGCCTGACGGCGCCCGTTAAGACACTCGCCTATCTCGTCCCGGCCGTAGCCGTACTGTCATTCATGACCCGGGAGGGTGGAGAGGGCAGGGCTCTCGCCGGAGAGTTATACGGGAAGTTCAAGGCTTCTGACCCTGTAAAGAGGTATCTGATAATGGGGGGCGGCGCGGCTATAGGGCTACTCGTCCTTTTGTTCCTTATGCCGGTATTTCACCCCGCGACGAGACAGATATCCTCGTCGTACTTCGTTCCTGCTTACAGTTACTTCGTCCCCGCTCCGGACCACCCGCTCCTCGGCAGGTTTCTTCCGTCGTTTTTCATACCGCACAAAGACCCGGTCGTCGGAAAGATGGTCTACACAGGGTTAGTTTTGACGGGGCTGATGATATTCGCGGCGTTTAAAACCTTTAAAAATAAGGAGAGGGATTCAACGCGCGAGGCGTTCATCGCGGTCCTTCTGACCGGGGTTGCCCTCGCGCTCCCTCCGGCCGTCAAGTTCGGAGATTTCAGCCTCCTTGGCCCGGTCTACTTCTTTCACGCCCTCGTGCCGCCTTTTGTGGACACGCGCAGAGTGGTGGCGCTGATACTGCTGTCCGGCTGCGTGCTAGCAGGCTTCGGCATAAAGGACTTATTGAAGACGACGGAGAGCCGGCCTCTGAAAGGGGCCGTCTATGCCGCGCTGCTGGTACTCCTTGCCGTGGAGTTCTATCCGGCGCTCGACATCAGGGACACGACCCTTGTCCCTCAGGCCTACTCGTGGCTCAGGGACAGAAAAGGGGACTTCACGGTAGCCGAGTACCCGCTCACTTCAATCTACGACTCAAAAAGGAACGAGCCGTTCTTCGGCCAGACCGTGCACGGCAAGGGACTCCTCAACCCGTTCGGCGCGGAAGGGCACGACCCCATGCCGCAGAACGCGGTCTTAAAAGGTTTCATAGGGAAGGGCGCTCCGGCCAACGAGATATATTCGAATACCGGGAACGCCGCTTCAATCCTCTCGTACCTCAATGTAAAGTACATAATTTTGCGCACGGACAAGATCGCCGACAAGGTCCTTCTGGAGACCGGGGACTGGCTTAAGGAAGAGGCCTCCTTCAGGGACTCGAAAGTATACGCCGTGACCGCGGCGCCGGCCTCGGCGTTCCTCTCGTTCAAGGATTTTTTCAGGAACGGTTTCTTCCTCAATTACTCCGAGAAGACGGTCATGGGCTATGTGATCAGAAACCCGTATTACAGGCCGAAGGAGGCCGTACTGGACAACAAGGCATGGCTCTGGATGGGCAAAAACGCCTCGATCAAGGTCACGGGGCTTAAAAACGAGGAGGCGCTTTACGATATCAGCTTTACCGCGAGGTCTTACGCCGCCGCCGCTGTACTTTCCGTCAAGGTCCGCGGAAAAGAGGAGTACCGTTTCACGGTAACGAAAGAGCCGGGGGTCTTCTTCATAAAAGGGCTGAGACTTAAAACCCTTGAGGCGAAGGTCTTGGATCTCGAAGTTGTAAACGACGAGGCGCTCGCGGCGGTCAAAGGGTTTCTGGACCCCGTGGCCAGGGACGAGCCTGCAAGTTACATCGGAGTGGCGATCAGGGGAGCGGTAATCAAGGAAGCAGAAAAAAAAGACCCGCCCGCCGTACTGCTCAGGCCCGGCATGCTTGACGGTCTTTATGGCGGACAGAGCGTTTGAAGGAGGTCTAATGAGAGGAAAGTCAGGTTTGAAGATGGTCCTGGCACTGCTCGCGCTGACGCTGGTATTTTGCGGCGGGTGCACGAATGACCAGTCCAATTTTCTTAAAAACTCGAAGTTCGAGAAGTGGAACGCCCAGCCTGAGGGCTGGAGATTGGAAGGCGACGGTGCTGTAGTGAAATCCGATCCCGGCGCCGAGCTTAAAAGCACAGGCACGGCCACGCCGTTTTTATACCAGACTTTTGAGATAACGCGGCGCTACCGGGGCTCTACCATGACCCTGGCCGCATGGGTTAAAACAAACGTCGCCGACAGCGCGGTCATAGAGTTCTCGGACAGAAAGGGACACGACGCGAAGAGCGAGGCGCACGCCGGAGACGGTACATGGAAGCTATTGACGCTTACGGTAAAGGTCCCCGACTCCCCGGGCAGCATAGAGTTCAGGTTCAGGAACTACAAGGCCGGCTCGTCCTTTATACGCGAGGCGTCGATGTCTGCCGGAACCGAGCCGGTCATAGGCACGACTGCCGGGAGCGCCTTGAGCGCTTCCGGAGGGTACAGGGCGGCCGGGTATCTTCTTATGACGACACTCATTGTCTTAACGGTCATTTACTTCAAAAGGCGAAAGAGCGTCTCTTTGCCGAATGTCTATGAGGTCTTCCTGATATTGCTGGCCCTCTCGGGCGTGATGCTTATGGCGCAAAGACCCTTGAACGCGGTGTTGACCGCGAATATCGCATGGTCGATACTCATCATGGCGCTGTTTGCGCGCCTTTTCGGAAAGGTCAGTATCTCTCCGTTGAAAGAGGCCTGCAAAAAGCCCTTCAAAAGGCCCGGCGCGGCCTTAATATCGGCCTCTCTCTTACTTGGGGCGGCTACTGTCAACGCTCTGCGTAACGGGTCCGTCAATGAGGCGCAAAAAATGGCCGCTGTCGCGTACATCCTGATGCTCCTCGGAGGGGCCTCCATTATTCTGCGGATGGCGGTACGCAAGCTCCGCCCGGCTGAGAGCGAGTCGGTATTGGTCTATAAGACAGGGCCCGCCGGAGAGGGGAGTCACACCGGCGCTACCATGGCGGAATAAGAGGCTTAAAAGACGCGCGGAACTTAAACGGCGGAGGGAAAACTATGAAGGTCGCCCTTACCAGGCCAAACTACCACAGCCACCTTATCACCCCGCAGCTCGGGCTCGGTTACATCTCGTCATACATCAGGGAGCGCGGATTTAAGAGCAGTATCATAGACGGACTGAACCTCGGGCTTACCAACGAGGAGATAGTAGAGAGGTGCGCCGACGCTGATCTGGTCGGCATAAACTGCCTGAGCGACTACTACCCTGCGGTCGTAGAGCTTACAGGGCTTCTGAAGGCAAAGGGGAAGAGGGTCGTCATAGGCGGCCCGCACGCCTCCGTCCTTCCCAGGGAGACCCTAATGGGCACGGGCGCGGACTTCGTGGTCGTCGGAGAGGGCGAGGAGACGATGCACGAGCTGTGTCTGGCCATCAGGGACAACTCCCCGTGCAAAGATATTCCCGGGGTACTGGCAAGGGACAGCCATCATGTCGTGAAGCGGCCGTATATAAAAGACCTGGACACGCTGCCGTTTCCCGACTGGGCGCAGATGCCGCCGAAGACCTACAAGAAGGCCCCTCACGGCGGGTTCGTCAAAAAGTTCCCCGTGGCGCCCATAACATCCACGCGCGGCTGCCCATACGAGTGCACCTTCTGCGCCAGCCCGGAGATATGGGGCAGACGCATACGCTACAGGTCCCCCAAAAACGTCGTGGACGAGATCGAGTACCTCGTCAAAGAGTTCGGAGTCAAGGAGATACACTTCGAGGACGACAACCTGACCCTCAAGAGGGACCATGTGGTCGGGATCTGCGAGCTGGTCCTCGAGAGGAAGCTGAAGATAAGCTGGGCCACCCCGAACGGCATAAGGGTGGACACCATCACGCCGGAGCTTCTTAAACTCATGAAAAGAAGCGGCTGTTACTTTATCGCCTTCGGCATAGAGTCCGGGAACGAATCGATACTTAAAAAGATAAAGAAGGAGACCGATCTCGCCACGATAACCCACGCCGTGCATCAGGCGCACAAGGCCGGGCTCATGACGCAGGGGTTTTTCATATTCGGGCTTCCGGGAGAGACCGAGGCCACGGTCCAAAAGACCATAGACTACGCCAAGACCATCCCTCTGGATAAGGCCCAGTTCCTCCTTCTCGATGTCCTTCCCGGCTCCAGGATATGGGAGGGTCTGAAAGGTCAAAGCCTCAACGCGGACTCGTCCAAAAGGAGCTATCAGGAGGTCACCTGGGTCCCCGAGGGGATCGGCAGAGATATCCTTGAATGCGCGCCGTCAAAGGCCTTCAGGAGCTTTTTCCTCAGGCCCCGGCAGGTCTTGAACGCCCTTAAGTTCATAAAGCCAGCTCAGTTCCCCTTTGTCATAAGGAGGATGGCTGATTTCGGGATTATTCCGGGTTTCGGCAAGAAACCCGCCAGGACTACACACAAGGGGTAGATGATAATGCCGCTTCCGATAGCACATACGCTCATAAGCACAAGCGTGTTCGTAGCCTACAGGGGAGGGTTTTCACTCAAAGACGACTGGAGGTGGGCGGCGCTCTTTGCCTTCGCTGGCCTGCTCCCTGATATCGACTTCGTAACGGTGCCGTTTTTGGGCTTCGGCGCCCACAGGGGATTCACGCACTCGTTCCTCTTCGCATTTCTGGCAACTGCCCTTATCTATATCTTCATAAGTATATGGCGCAGCAAGACCACGCCGAGGCTCTGGGCCTTTCTCTTCATGGCGATGGCGCTGCACCCGATATGCGACTACTTCACCTACGACTATCTCGTCGAGCGGGGCGGGGTAAAGCTCTTCTATCCGTTTTCAAATGAGTACTACGAGTCGCCGTTGCCGATATTCATGGGGATAGAGTTACGCCACTTAAAGACGATCTTCAGTCTCCATACTCTGGCCGCGGTCGCGTACGAGACCGTACTCTCGGGGGCCTTGCTCCTGACGACGCTGTACCTGAAGAGGACATTCTTCTCGACAGGACGCAGAGCCGAGCAATAGTCCCCCCGGAGAGGGAGGATGAGGTTATGGGGGGGATAGTTGGCCCTGGGCGGAAGTGACAGGGGATGGTGAGCGTGACCTGCTGGACGCTGGCTGGAGAGGGGATTTCAGGCTTTGCCAGGCGCTGTGCGGGGGATATGAGGGAGAGGGCGGGGGAGGGGTGGTTCATGCAGTATGAACCACCCCGGATTAAGCTGCGGGGTATCTCCTTAAGCCCAGCCCTCCCTTGATGGGAGGGCTGGGCTCCCGTTGCGCGAAGCCGATGCAACGGGAAGCGGGGAGGGTGAAAACCTGTTTTCACCCCTACCCTCCCCCATCGAGGGGGAGGATTTTATAAGGAAACCATGTAGCAAGCTACATGGAATTTTGTGATTAAAATGTTTGGGGAAGAACGCATGTCAAAGATAATCAAGAACGCCGGGTTTGTCTCGAAGATAGCCGCCGCCAATCTCCTCGGGAAGCGGTACCCGCTTTCGGTCACCTTCATCTCCACCTACAGATGCAACTTTACATGCGACTACTGCGACGTCTGGAGGTTCAAGGAGAAGGAGATGACAACGAACGAGGTCGTCTCGATGATCGACGAGTTCAAGTCGCTCGGCATGAAGCGGTTCAGCTTCAACGGCGGCGAGCCGCTTTTAAGGGACGACCTCGGTGAGCTTATAAGCCACTGCAGGAAGCGGGGGGTCTTTACAACCATGTTCTCAAACGGCTCTCTCGTGGCTAAAAACACCGGCAAGCTTAAAGACCTCGATATCCTCGTCATAAGCCTCGACGGCCCCGCCGAGGTCCACGACAGGCAGCGTATGGCGAACACGCACGACAGTGTCATCGAGGGGATAAAGGCGGCCAGGGCCGCCGGGATAACTGTCTGGACGAACACGGTCATAACCAGGGACAACCTCGACTACCTCCCGGACCTTGTCGAAAACGCCGGGACGCTTGGCGTAAAGATGATCTTCCAGCCGGTCCTTAACTACTCGCACTCATCGGAAGAGAGCCGCATAACGGGGCTCTCTTCCGAGAACAAGGAGTATACGGACGCCATAGACAGACTGAAGAGACTAAAGAAGAAGGGCGCTCCGATAGTCCACTCCCTCGAGTACCTCGACTACATAAAGGTGCCGGTGTGGGCCGTTAACAAACGGAAGTGCTGGGCCGCCAGGCTCTACTGCGCCGTCACCCCGACAGGGGATGTCGCCCCATGCTACCCGATATTCAACTCCAGGAAGTGGCCGAACGGTTTGGAGAAGGGGTTCGGCTCCGCGTTCATGGAGCTTGTTGACAGGTTCAGCTGCAACGGATGTTACTGCGCCCTTGTAGAGAGCGATTTCCTCTATTCGTTCAGGATAGGGGCCGTACTGAACCTTTTAAAATCCATTGAGGCCGCATGAAGGTGCTCCTTGTAAACCCTCCTTACGAGGGCAACATAAACACATGGACCCCGGAATCGACCAACAGGGCCATCGGGGCGCAGCCGCCTATCGGCATAGCCTCGCTGGCGGCGATGCTCGAAAAAGAGGAAATCCCCGTGTCGATACTCGACGCCAACGCCCTCTCGCTCGGCAGGGACGGGATAAAGGACGCCATAAAAAAAGAGAGGCCGGATATCGTCGGGATCACGGCGATGACGCTCATCTCGATAAACGCCACTGCCGTGGCGAAGATCTCCAAGGAGGTCCTCCCGGAAGCCGTGACCGTCATCGGAGGGCCGCACGTGACGCTATTTCAGAAGGAGACGCTGGCCTCCCCGTTCGTCGACTACGCGATGGACGGGGAGGCCGAGTATACCTTCCTTGAATTCGTAAGGGCGATCGCGAACGGAGCGCCGGTGGATGATATCGGCGGCATGGTCTACAGGAAAGACGGCGGGGTAGCGGCCAACAAGATCGCGATAGTGGAAGACCTCAACAGCCTTCCCTTTCCCGCGGTCCATCTCCTGCCGCTCGACAGGTACTCGCTGGCCAACGCCAGGAGCCCGTTCGGCTCTATCGTTACTTCCAGAGGCTGCCCCTTCAAATGTTGTTTCTGCATACGGGGGCCGATAGACAGGTTTGTGAGGTTCAGGGACCCGTTGAACGTGGTAGACGAGATCGAGTACCTGATAAAGGACTTCAAGGTCAGGGAGATCAACATAAGAAACGATACCGTAACTGTAAAAAGAACTCATATGTCCGGTATTTGCGAAGAATTGCTCAGAAGGAATATAAAGATAGGATGGCAGGGGCCGACCAGAGTCGACTGCGTTGACAGGGACCTGCTATTTCTCATGAAGAAGGCCGGCTGTCATACCGTAAGGTACGGGATAGAGTCCGGCAACCAGGGCGTCCTTGAGCGGATGGGAAAGGGCACCTCGCTAAAACAGATAAGAGACGCCGTCCAATGGACCAGGGAGGCGGGCATTGAGATCATGGCCTACTTCATGGTCGGCTACATAGACGAGACCGAGGAAGAGATGATGGATACCATCAACTTCGCCCGCGAGATAAACCCGGACGGGGCCATCTTCTCCATCGGCACACCGCTTCCGGCCACCGACCTGTTCAAAAAAGCCGTGGAAAAGGGGCTTATAGACCCAAACTACTGGAACGAGTTCGTCACCGGAAAAAGGTACGACAGGGCGCCGTATCTGGTAAAAGACGCCGAGAAGTGGGCGAAAAAGGCCCTCTGGTCCTTCTATTTCAGACCCTCCTACATCGTCAAGCGCTTAAGGAAGATCGACTCATGGGACGCCTTCAGAAAGCACGCCGTCGGCGCGTATTCGTTTCTCAGGTTCAAGATGAACAAACAGGAGCCGCTTACCAACTGATGCCGGAGGGGAGAGGTAGGCGGATAAGGGGAAGCGGTGAAGGTGTAGAATAAATGCAGGGTGTGCTGCGTACGGGTACTGACGTACGGGTAATTAAAAACACATTAGTGCGCAAAAAGCCTTTATCGCAAGTGCCCGACACGGAGAATTTTGTTTTAACGAAATGTCGTGTTCAGGTTGCAAACCTGAACACGCAAGAGGTCTGGCATTTCATTCTTTAACAATACCCAGGGGCATTGCGGAGAGAGCCTGAAGGAGAGCGAGCGAGCAAGCCTCTGTATTAATTGCGAGTGAGCTTGACAGCGAACGGAGCAATCGCCCCGAAACGCCCGGCAGGGCGTAAAAAGCCTTTGCCGCAAAGTGCAAAGAATTTAGTTTTAACGAAATGCCAGGTTCAGGTTGCAGACCTGAACCTGCACGGCGGGTTAAAGTGCTGGCTTTCATTCGGTTTTACGCTCTCAAATTCTCTTTCTAAATCGGCGCATTACAAACCGGAGTTAATAATGAACATTACATTCGCTTATCTCGCCGCCGAGAGTATCGCCATAGAGATACTCTCAAGCGTGCTGAAGAAGGAGGGGCACTCCGTAAAACTCGCCTTCGACCCGGGACTCTTTGACGACAAGCAGTACCTCGACATCCCGTTTCTGAAGAAGGCCTTCAGCCGCAAGGCCGATGTCCTTGCAGAGATCAAGGCAAGCGGGCCGGACCTCGTCTGCTTCTCGGTCGGTACCGACAACTACCAGTGGGCCTCGGAGATAGCGAGGATGGTCAAACTGGAGATGGATGTCCCGGTGATATTCGGCGGTATCCATGTCACGGCTGTCCCGGAGAGGGTCATAGCCAACGACTTTGTAGACATGGTCTGCGTAGGAGAGGGCGAGGAGGCGATAGTGGAGCTTACCCGCTCGATGGAGTCCGGGGCGCGGGACACGACCATAAAAAACATCTGGTTCAAGGAGAAGGACGGGGTCGTAAAAAACCCCGTCAGGCCGCTCATACAGGACCTCGACGCCGTGCCGTACCCGGACAAGGGCCTCTTCGAGAGGCACATCCCCATAAGGGGCGGCAAGTACATGATGATGACGAGCCGCGGGTGCCCGTACCGGTGCACCTACTGCTACAACAATGTCCTGAGGAGAAGCGTCTACGGGTCGGAGAAGAAGTACGTGCGGCAGAGGAGCGTTGAGAGCGTCATAGACGAGCTTAAGACGAACAGGGAGAAGTACGCCTTCACCAACGTGGCCTTCATGGACGACTGTTTCGTCACCAACAGGAAGTGGTTCAGGGAGTTCGCCGCCAGGTACAAAGAAGAGATAGGGCTCCCCTACAGCTGCATGGCCTACACCGGACAGATAGACGCGGAGATGGGGGAGCTGTTAAAAGACTCCGGGTGCAACAGGATGATGTTCGGCATCCAGACGATGGACAAAAAGACGAGGGAAGAGGTCTTGAAGAGGTCTTTCGAGACCGATGAGAAGATAAAAACGGCCCTCAAGGTCTGTGACAGCCTCGGGATACCGTATTCGCTCGACCACATCTTCGGCACGCCGTTCGCCGACGCCAAAGAGCACGAAAAGACGGCCGCCTTCTACGCGACGACAAAGGCCATAAGGGTCTGCTGCTACGCCCTGTTCTACTACCCGAAGACCGAGATAACCGAGGACGGCATAAGGGCCGGGATACTCGACAGGGACGCCGTAGACAAAATAGAGGAGGGCAAGGCCCGGCTCTATGTCTACGGCAGTTCGCTCCGCGACGACGAGATGAAGGTTTTCAGGGCACTGCGTAACTTTTACGCCCTGCTTCCGCTTGCGCCGACACCTCTGCTCGTCTTCCTCATCAGGACTGGCCTCTATAAAACGCTGCGGTTCATGCCGAGGGCGTTCGCGCTATCATGCGAGGCCTTCGTTTCGATAAAGACGGGCCACGAAAGGGGCGTGGATTACCTGAGATACTACGCCCGGCACCTGAAAAAGGTCTTCGCCCGAAAGGCCATTGACGCCAGGGGCGCCGCGCAATGAGCGGTATCGTAAACATCAGAAAAAGCCTGTTGTCCGTTCTAATGAGGACCGCCAGATGGCACCTGAGACACTATCTCGGCCGGGTCGATTTCCCGCTCGCCGCCACTTTTCAGCTTACGAACAGGTGCAACCTGCGCTGCGTCATGTGCAACATCCCCAATAACCCCGACCAGAGCGTTCTGCCTTTCGATCTCTTCAGGGGGATAGTAAAGGAGCTTAAAGGCCTGGGGTGCTGCTACGCATCGCTTTCAGGCGGTGAGGTGCTGACCATACGGGACTTCTTCGATTATCTGCGCGAAGCTAAAAAGCATCTGCCGTCCGTAAATACCGTCACCAACGGCCTCTTGCTCGACGAGGCCGCTGCCGGGGAGTTCAAGAGCGCCGGGGCGGATTCCGTATCACTGAGCCTCGACGGCATGGAGAAGACGCACGAGCGCGTCAGGAACAGCCCCGGGGCGTTCTTGAAGACCGTCAAGGCGATAGAGCACCTCAAAAAGCGCGCCCCCGGCGTCAGGATAGTCGTCAATACGGTCATAATGCGGTCCAACATCGACGATCTTTACGGTCTCACGAAGTTTGTCGAAAGGCTCGGCGTGAAGCATAAGTTCCAGCCCCTGAACGAGCACCCCCGGTTCGACGGGCAGAAGATGCCTTACGCGGTAGACAGGGATATGGATATAAGGCAGGTCAAAGCCCTCGTGGAGTACCTCCTGAAGAGAAAAAACGTAGCGAACTCGGCGTACTTCCTTAGGTCCATCCCGGGGTATTTCTCGAAGGAGAACAACCGGGGGTTTTTCGATGAACGGTGCGTGCTGCCGAGTTTTTTCTGCGAGTTCAGGGAGAACGGGCTGGTGTACCCGTGTCTCGCAGGGGTGGCGTGGAGGGACGGGTATCCGGCCGGGAAGGGGTTAAGGAACATCTTCGAGAGCGCCGAGTACAGAAAAGAAGTCAAGAGGCTTGAGGGGTGCAGGCTCTGCCAGAAGTCATACTCCGTCTGCTACATCGAGCCGAGGTTGACCTTCCCGGTAACGAACTTTTTAAAGTACAAGCTGGTTTCCCGCCTCAGGGGTACGGTGTAAAGGGCGTTCGACTACTCATATGACCGACGAAAGAAGAACTTATCTGCTGAGTCTGGCAGCCATAGCGCTCCTTGGGCTTACCGCCTTCAGCTGGTTTGAGGGCAGCCACAGCGCCGTGGCCGGCTACGACTTCGCCACCTCCTTGAACCCTCTGGACGAACTGAAGAGGTCCTGGTACCTATGGGACGAGAGGCTTTATGCCGGCGCGCCCAACATCCTCGGCATCGGCACAATGCCGTACTTCCTCCTCCAGTACCTGTTAGAGCGCCTGACCGGGTCGCTCTACCGGGGAGAGATGGTCTTTTTCGCCATCCTGTTCATGCTCCCGGGGTTCACGATGTATCACTTTCTGCGTACCATGAACAGAGGCGCCGGTAGGGGAGCGGTCTCGTTCTACGGCGCGCTTTTTTACATGTTCAACACCTTCGTGGTC
>JACRCH010000117.1 GCA_016219115.1 Deltaproteobacteria bacterium | reverse complement strand
GAGCGTCTTCGGGAACATACCCGTATTGGTCTGGAGCGAGGGATAGGTGATGCCCAGGTTCGAGTAGACGCAGGTCTGGCTAAGATCCGGGTCAGCGGGCTGCGTGAGCGATAGGGCGACCCTCTTCCAGCCGGCCCTGACGCTCAGGACCGGAGAGGCCGGAGGGGTAGTCTTGCCGGGGGCCGTGTCCGAGCCGGCGACCGACGGGAACCCGGTGCCCGCGGAGCACGCCGCAGTGCCGTCGCCGCATGTGGCGCCGTAGTCGGTCTGGACATACTTCTTGGAGGCCGGGTCTCCGCCCTCGTCGGTTATAAGGGTTGCGTCGCAGTTGACAGGCGCTATCGCGTAGTAATAGGTCTTGCAGCCTAAAAGCCCGGGGCCGACGTCGGTATAGCTCGTGGCGCCGACCGCGACGGTCGGTTTGCCGCTTCCGGGCTCGCCCGCTATCCAGTCTATGTTGGGCTGTGTAGGGTCTATCGGGTAACTCGTGAACGGCGCGGTGGACCTGTATATCCTGAAGCCTGTCACATCCGGGTTGGTTGCCGTGTTATAGCCGGTCCAGCTCAAGGCCACCTGTCTGTCGACAGCGCCGTTGGCGCCCGTAAGGCCGGTCACGGCAACGGGCTTGACCGGGTTCAAGGTCGAATCATTGACGCCCGCGTCGAAGGTCGGGTTGCTTACGGCGGGGTTGCCGCTTGCTTCCGCGGAAAACCCGCTGTGGTTCAAGGAGTTGTCGAAGGCCTTTACCGCCAGGTAGTATGTCGTAGCGGTGACGGCGTTTGAAGGCGTATAGTCAAGCGCCGGGCTGTTGGGGAATATCGTGCACTCTACGGAGCTGCCGACATTCGCACAGCTGTATGTGGAGCCTGACATCACGGTAAGAGGCACATTGATGACGCCGGTGTAATTGCCGGACGCCGTGCCGTAGTATATCTTATACCCGGCGAGGTCTCCTTCGGTGTTCTTGGTCCATTTGACCTTCAGGCGGCCGCATAAACCCGGGTCCCTGACCTGCAGGCCGGCCGGGGCGGCCGGGGCAGTGGTGTCCGTGGCGGTAGAGCCGACGCCGATGTTTCTAAGCCTTATGTGAGTCTCCACCATGAAGGTCTTGGGGGCGGCCGTGCCCGGGGCATTGGCCTTTGTCCGGGTCACGAGGTTTATGGAAACGAACCTGACGGTATTACGGCTGGCCTGGGTCGTAGTGTCGGCTATCGTGCTGCCGTCTATGCCATAGTAGGCGATGGCGAGGTTATTGACATAAGGGATCACCTGATAGGTATTACCGACAATGGTCCCGGCTGTTATGTCGTCAGCCTTCCTCACAAGGTACTGAACCCCGTTCGCGTCAGTCTGGAGGGAATAGCGGACCTTGAGCCTTCTGCCGGCCGTAGCGCTCATGGTGGGGTCGGTTTCGGGGTCCGTGTATATAAACTCCACGGAGTTGGCGGTAGCCACGGTTATTATGTCAGGGGTGCCGGCGGCGTACCCGGCGTTCATCAACTCCCTTTCCATGGCGTTTATGGCGACCCTCGCGTTCTGCTGGGCTTCGAGCATCATGTCCTGGGTCGAGGTCTGCCTGAAGAAGTTGTTGTACAGCGAGTATACGGCGGTGGCTGCCAGCCCGGCTAAGAGTATCGCTATTAGAAGCTCTATCAGCGTGAAGCCTCCAACTCCGTTAGAAAGCCGTTTTGTCTTTCTCATAGGCTTGCAGGCCGCGGTCGCGCGGGTATTGATCTTGTTCGTCATGTTTTTACCCTCTGGTCCTTAAGGTCACGAATTTTACGCTCTTCTGCGTATACCAAAGCATATCTGTCCAGGATACCGTAAGGTCTACCCTCTTGATCCCGTCAACATAAGGGCTTATGATCCCGTTGCCGTCAAGGTCGATATATGTGACGATATACGACCAGGTGTAGACGGTGTTGCCGATGGTTTTGGTGGGGGTAGTCGGGGTGCAGGTATAGATGTTGTTATTGACGCCCGTCGGCCCCACGCAGGTCCTCATAAGGTCAGACGGCCCCGTTGTTTCGGAAGACTGGATGTTGTTGTATTCCACGCCCATAAGCGCCTCGAGCCTCTCCTGCCCGAAGTTTGTGGCCTGGGTCAGGGACCGTGCATAGCTCGAGCTCTTTATGGCCGTGCCCGCGAGCCCGGCTATGCCGAGGATCCCTATGGAAAGGATAGTCAGCGCTATCAGTACCTCTACGAGGGTGAAGCCTTTATCTGTCGTCTTTTTCATGTTTAGCACCCTGTCGTTATCGTTATCATTCCTGTCGGTCCCTGAACCGTTATCTTCATCTTGTCATTGGTCCATGACGGATTGTCCATGCATATGCCGTTGGGTATGTCAACGACAGTAGCGGTCCCGTTCGGATAGAACACGGGTATAAAGTTGACGGCAGGGTTGGAAATATTGATCCCCGGCTCAATGGTCTTTATTCCGTGGCTCGGGTCGTTCACCCATGAGCTTGTCGTGGTATCCCACTTCTGCAGGAGGTAGGTGTTCGGAAGGGTCACGGATACCCTGTACTTGGTGTTCTGGGCTATGGCCTTAAGTCTTGCGGCGTTGAGTTCAGTAGCCAAATCCCTCACTGATCTACTAAGCCTCAAGTGCCGTATCTGGTCCACTATCGTCGGGACGCCTATGGCAACAAGTATGGATATCAGCGCTATCACTACCAACAACTCCACCAGCTGAAAGCCCCTGTTGCCTCTTGCAATGTCATTCAGTCTCATAAGCATATCAGTATCTTCTCCTGGGTAGAAAAGATTGCAACAGGCGTGCCAAAAGACAACTATTTGATTTTTAAGGGTTTTAGATTTTCAGGGAGGGAGCCGGACTATGAACTTTTTTCATAGTCCGTAACTTTTTATCTTATAGAGGAGCGCCCTGTGACTTATCTCAAGGATCTCGGCGGCCCTTGTCTTATTGTTATTGGTCTTCGCGAGCGCCTTTTTTATAAGGTCTTTCTCAAGCGATTCCTGTGCCTTTTTGATCGAGAGTTCGTCCGGGGATGGAATGGAAGCCGGGGTAGCGGTCTTCGGGCCTATCGGAAGCGACTCCTGCCTTATCGTGGAGGTCTCCTCAAGGATCATCGCCCGCTCTATGGCGTTCTCAAGCTCCCTGACATTTCCGGGCCATGAGTAAGCGCTCAAGACCACAGCGGCTTCCTTAGAGATACCCTTGACGGGTTTGCCGAACTTCCTGGCGTACTTATCGACGAAATGGCCCGCGAGGCCAAGGATATCGGAGGGCCTTTCACGCAGCGGCGGCAGCTTTATCTCTATGACATTGAGCCTGTAGTAGAGGTCCTCCCTGAAGTCGCCCTTCTTTATCTCCTCTTTCAGGTCCTTGTGAGTGGCGGCCACTACCCTGGTGTCTATCCTTACCGACCTGGTATCTCCGACCCGCCTTACCTCTCCCTCCTGAAGGGTACGCAGCAGCTTTACCTGCAGTTCCATCGGAAGCTCCCCGACCTCATCGAGGAAGATCGTCCCCGAGTCCGATTCCTGGAAGAGCCCGGTCTTGTTCCTGTGGGCGTCGGTAAAGGCCCCTTTTACATGGCCGAAAAGCTCGCTTTCAAGGAGCGTTCCTGGTATGGCCCCGCAGTTGACGACGACAAAGGGTTTGTCCGCCCTGTTGCCGCCGTAGTGTATGGCCCTGGCCACGAGTTCTTTGCCGGTGCCGCTCTCCCCGGTTAGAAGGACCGAGGTCGAATAATTCGAGACCTTCTCCACGAGGCTTAATATCTCGATCATCTTTTTGTCACGGGTGAAGATGTCGCTCGAGTCGTAGTCCTTCCGGGCCTCGCTTTTAAGGCGGCTGTTCTCCCTCTTGAGGCTTTCCCTCTCCTCGGCTTTTTTGACCGTGAGTATTATCTCATCGGCCTTGAACGGCTTTGAGATGTAGTCGTAGGCCCCGAGCTTCATGCACTCTATGGCCGTGTCTATGGTCCCGTAGGCGCTCATCATTATGACGGTCTGCCGCAGGCCGCTCTCATTGAGGGCTTTCAAAAACTCAAGGCCGTTCATGCCTGGCATCTTTATGTCGCAGAGTATGAAATCGAAATCGTTACCGTCGAGGGCCGAAAGGGCTTTCCCGGCGTCGGCGAACGCAACGGGATCATACCCCTCCCGCTTCAAGATGACGGAGAGCATGTGGCGCATCGAGTCTTCGTCGTCAATTACCATTATTCTCATTCTATCTCCCTGAAGGCAATATCACCGTAAAGGTGGACCCTATCCCCTCTCCACTCTCGATGCTGATACCGCCGCCGTACGTCTTTATGATGGACTGCGAGATGAAAAGCCCGAGTCCAGAGCCTTTGCCCACGTCCTTCGTCGTAAAGAACGGGTCGAAGATCTTCGCGGCGTCGCGTTCGGCCACGCCGCTCCCGTTATCCGTAAACCTTATGACGACGAACTCCCTGTCAACGGAGTGACGCCCATTGACGGGAGGGTCGTCCTTACGTCTTCTCAACCTCGGCCCCCCGGCCCTCTTCTCAACGGATGTGCTTATGAGCACGGTCTTGACAGCGTTATTGTCGGCCATGGACTGGGCGGCGTTTATAAGGAGGTTCATGAAGACCTGTCTCAATTTGCCCTCGTCTATCGCCACTTTCGGGAGGCCTTCCGCAAGCTCCAGCTTCGTTTCTACGCCTGTAAAGTCCCTGTGAAGACCCACCGTGGAGACGGTATCCTCCAGAATGCGGTTTGCGTCCACCGGCTCGGAAGGCCTTTTCGAGGGCCTCGCTATCTCCAGGAACTCGCGCACGATAAGGTCTATCCTTGAGACCTCCTTCGAGGCCCTCTCGATTATCTCCTGCTCATCTCCTTTATCCTGAAGGCCTTTTGAAAGGATGTCGAGATACCCGTGGACGGCTCCCAGGGGGTTGCCTATCTCATGCGCGATCCCCGCGGCAAGCCTTCCGACGGCCGCAAGCGTTGAGGACCGCAAAAGCTCCTCCTGCGCGTTCACAAGCTCCAGGTTCACCCTCTCCAGGCTCTTTATCTCCTCCTCAAGACGCTCGGCCATCACGTTGAACGATGAGGCGAGGCTTCCGACCTCGTTATCGACCGCCACATCGGCCCTCTCGCCGAGTTTGCCGCCGGCGATGCGGGTGGCCGCGACCTCAAGCTTCTTAAGAGGCCCGATTATCGAGCGCGAGAGGAAGTATACGCCGAAGATTATTATTATGGCGGAATCAAGGAGGGCGTAGAAGAGAAGGAACTTCCTTACCCTGGCCATGTCCGCCCTTATGTCAGCGAGCGATACGGTAAACTCTATCGACCCGGTCCCGTCAAACGCCGAGCTTACCAGAAGGAGCCTGCCCGGCCCCTGGAACCAGCCCGCGCCGATGCGCCTGACCGATAAATCCGGGTACGGGACCTCTTCGCCGGGGTCCTGCGGCAGAGAGCCTTCCTTAAGAAGCACGCCACCGGAAGGGGCAGTCAACCTGTAGTCGGCGACCCCCGCGCCATGGAAGACGACCCCCGCAAACCTCAAGGCCTCTCTGGAATAACCGGCTGAGGATGGCTTTTCGAGCACGGAGCGGATTGTCTTTATGACCTTGCCGGCCTCGCCTATCTTCCAGTATACGGCGCTGTTCTCGACTATCTTGATGCTCAATAAGCCGATAAGCCCGATCCCGGCAAGCGTAGTAAGGACTATGCCGGCCGTAAGCTGAGCGCGTATGCCGAGATTAAACCTCATCGAGCTCCTTCAGGCCCAAAGCCGCTCTATCAGGGCCTAACCTTGCGAGTGTGCGGATAACGGGAGATGCCGGCGGTTACTCGCCAACGGCCTTCATGATATACCAGTTGACCAGAAAATCGCCGTAGAAAAGATATACCAGCGCTCCGGCGGCCAGAAACGGCCCGAACGGGATGGCGTATTTGCGGCCTTTCCCCAAGGCGATGATAAAGGCTATGCCGGAGACGGCCCCTATGAACGAGCTGAACAGAAGAGTGACTAAGACGCCCTTCCACCCCACAAACGCCCCGACCATAGCCAGAAGCTTGATATCCCCTCCCCCCATGCCGTCCTTGCCGGTCAGCAGAAGATACGCGGCGGCGATACCGAAGAGGATGCCTCCTCCGAGGACTATCCCGATGGCTGAAGCCAGGACCCCCGGGGCCTCAAGGAAAAAAGAAGCGGCAAAACCCGTGACGATGCCCGGAAGGCTTATGACATCCGGTATTATCCTGTGGTCGAGGTCTATGAACGTGATGACTATAAGGGATGAGACCAGCGCGAAGTATACGAAAAGCTCCGGCCTGATACCGTACCTCTGGAAGAGGAATACGGCAAAAAGCCCCGTGATAGCCTCCACCGCCGGGTACCTTATGGAAAAAGGCGTTTTGCAGTAGTGGCACTTCCCGCCGAGGAATATATAGCCCAGGACCGGTATATTGAGATAGAAAGGGATGAGCTTGCCGCATGAAGAGCACCTCGACGGCGGAGATACCAGGGAGACCTTGAGAGGGATCCTGTAGATGCAGACATTCAGAAAACTCCCCACGACGGCCCCGAAGACAAAGGGCAGGATTAAGATAAGATGATCTTCCATGATTTTAAGACACACCCTCCCCGGTCTCCAAGCCTCCGGGGTTTTCAGACCGTTAAAGAGCAAAAACCCCGATGAACCACCCGGCAGCTTGGCTGGCGGGGTACCCAGGGGAAATCTGTATTTATATGCGCGGCAAGCCGCGCTTGATTAAAATTCTCCGCCATGAATGACAGAGAATTTTGATGGTGGGGAAAAATCATCTATATTTGCCAGCCTTGACCCGCCGCTAAAGCGACGGGATTGCGGAGTGGCACACCCACTCAACCCGAAGGAAATATCAAAACCTACAGCGTGTCCGGCAGATACGCCTTTCTTTTTTTCTCGACGACCGCCAGTATGTCTCCGGCCTGTTTTATCGCGTCCCTTGAGTCCTTCTCGCTGATGACCTCGGCGGGGATCCCGCCGGGCAGGGCGTCCGGAAAACGCGAGGTCTTGTAGTATATGTCCAGGCTCGTTGAGACCCCGACGAAGTTCCTGAACTCCTCCTCGTAGGTTATGGCCCTGTCCAGAAGGTCCACGACGGAGCGGGTCTCGCGGGCGTCCTCCCTGTTCATGTAGAGAAAGCCCCTGAGGCATTTTGCGGCCGCCTGCTGCGCCCAGAAACACGCCGGGGCGAAAAAGCCGCCCTGCTGGTTCCATTCGGCAACCTTAAGGTCGTACTCGCCCTGCCTGAGCCACCTGTCCGCCTCTTTAGCAAGAACCTCCATAGAAGGCCTCCTTGTTTTTTAATCACAAAATTCCCTCTAGCTTGCTATAGGGTTTCCTTGTAAAATCCTCCCCCTCGACGGGGGAGGATGGGGGTGAAAAAATGTTTTCACCCTCCCCGCTTCCCGTTGCATCGGAAGAGCGCAACGGGAGCCCAGCCCTCGCAATCAAGGGAGGGCTGGGCTTAAGGAGATACCCAGCCGCAAGCAGCGTGGTACCCAAAGGGAGCTCTGTTTTTATATGCGCGGCAAGCCGCGCTTAATTAAAATTCTCCGCCATGAATGACAGAGAATTTTGATGGTGGGGAAAAATCATCTATATTTGCCAGCCTTGACCCGCCGCTAAAGCGACGGGATTGCGGAGTGGCACACCCATTCAACCCGAAGGAAATATTAAAACCCCGGGAAACGCCACTCGTCTCTGCCGGGTTCAAGTCCTGTAAGCCGAGTTTATCTTTACATACTCGTATGAGAGGTCGGTTGTCCAGACCCTGCCGGAGGATTTTCCGTCATTGAGGTCCACGACAACGGTGACTTCCCTTACCTTGATCGCCCTGGCGGCCTTCGATTCGTTGCCGGTATCAAGGCCGTTTTTTACCACAGGTACCCCGTTAAAGGATATATCGACCTTATCCTCCCTCATCTTTATGCCTGATTTTCCCATGGCCGCCATGAGCCTGCCCCAGTTCGGGTCCCCGCCGAAAAAAGCGGTCTTTACAAGGAAGCTCTCGGCCATGGCCCTTGCGGCCTTCTTCGCTTCCGCTGCCGACCTTGCGCCCCTGACGCATATCTCGATGAACCGCGTGGCGCCTTCCCCGTCCCTGACTATCATGTGAGCCAGCTCCGTTGCCACCCCGGTCAGAAGCCTTGTGAAGGCGGCGTACCCCGGTGTGCCCGCCTTTATCTCGTCTCCTCCCGACAGGCCGTTGGCGAACACCATGGCTGTGTCGTTGGTGGAGGTGTCGTTATCTACGATGATGGAGTTGAACGAGGCGTCGACCGACTCCTTCAGGGCCCTTTTCAAAGTATTACTCCCGATATTGGCGTCCGTCACGAAGAAGGCGAGCATGGTGGCCATGTTCGGGCATATCATGCCGGCTCCCTTGGCTATTCCGGCAACGGTCACGCTCCTGCCGCCGATCCTCGTTTTCCTGACCGCCTTCTTGGGGAAGGCGTCGGTAGTCATTATGGCCTCGGTGGCGTCGTGAAGGCCATCATAGCTCAACGAGTCTATCAGCGGGGCCACCCCGGCACTGACTTTGACGACCGGCAGCGGCACTCCGATCACGCCGGTCGATGAGACCATTATATCTCCCTTTTTAAGCTTAAGGGCCTTCTCGACGAATCCGGCCATGCTCTCTGAGACCCTGTAGCCGTCCTTGCCGGTGCAGGCGTTGGCGTTCCCGCTGTTGACTATTACGCCCCTTGAGGCGCCTTTTTTCACCCTCTTCATGTCAAGGATGACCGGGGCCGCCTTGACCTTGTTTTCGGTGAAGACGGCGGCGACCCGGGCCATGGTGTCGCTCAAGATGAGGGCGAGGTCTTTCTTTCCGTTCTTTTTTATGCCGCACGCGATACCGGCGGCCTTGAAGCCCCGGACCATTAGCCCGGTTGAGGGGGCTTTAGCGCTGACTTTTTTAGCAGGCATCTTTTTCCCTTATGAGAAGAGTTTTTTTGGAGACGCAAAAACAAAAGGCGCGCTTTATACGCGCCCGTAAATGAAACCTCCCCGCCGGCCAGGCTGAAGGGTATCCATCGGCAAATTCATCACTGACGGCGGCAAACAGGTTTAAGCCGAGTAAAATATGGTGGTCCGGTTTTGGAATACGGCTGACTGAGACTCTCAAGGCAATAACCGCGTGTCGTATATCCAACAGGAAGTTTTCATTTATTTTTAAAGTTCTGAAAACCCTGGGGTTTTAAGCCCAGAGAGGGTTCATACGGCTTCGGACAAGTCGCGGCTGAAAAAGTCCGGGAAGGATTTTTTCAGCATCCTGTCAGTATCAGGCCTCGGCGCCGCAGCACTTCTTGTACTTCTTGCCGCTTCCGCACGGACACGGGTCGTTCCTGCCGATCTTGTCACCGAGCCGCACCACCGGCTCCTCTTTTTCTTCCTCCTCCGGCTCTTCGCCCCGGCTGTAGGTGACCTTCTCTTCCCTGTGTTCCCTGTGCCGGAGTCCGGGAACGGACTTCTGCGCGGGCTTTGGTTCCGGCTGCGCCTGCTGTTGCTGCTCCTCTTCCCTTCTTATCTGGACCTTGAAGAGCCTCTCGCAGACATCGGACTTAAGCCTGAATATCATCTCCACGAACATGTCGAAGCCCTCTTTCTTGTACTCCTGCAGGGGGTTCTTCTGCCCGTAGCCCCTCAATCCGATCCCGCCCTTCAAGTGGTCCATGGAGAGAAGATGGTCCTTCCAGAGGGTGTCAAGCGTATGGAGCATGATGACCTTCTCGAACTCGGAGAAAGGCCCGTCGCCTACGAGGGCTATCTTGTCGTTATAGGCCTTCCACGCCTTCCCGACTATTATTTCGGCAAGTTCGTCGCGCTTGTTGACGTTCTTCACATCCGGCTCTTCGAGGGCCAGCCCGAACTGCTTCACGGCGCCGTCAGAGACGGGTTTTAAATCCCACTCCTCCGGATGCGCCTTCTCCTCGATATTGGAGCTGACGATGGCTTCGGCCATCTCGTCGCTGAACTCCCTGACCATATCGCGCAGCCCCGTCTGAGAGAGTATCTGCCTTCTGTAGCCGTAGACGACTTCTCTCTGCTGGTTCATGACGTCGTCGTACTCCAGGAGATGCTTTCTTATATCGAAGTTGTGCGCCTCGACCTTCTTCTGTGCGTTCTCTATGGCCCTTGACACGAGGCCGTGCTCGATGGGCACGTCCTCATCCATGCCTATCCTGTTCATGATGGAAGCTATCCTGTCGGACCCGAATATCCTCAAAAGGTCGTCATCGAGAGAGAGATAGAAACGCGACGAACCCGGGTCTCCCTGCCTGCCGGCCCGTCCGCGGAGCTGGTTGTCTATTCGCCTGGACTCGTGCCTTTCGGTGCCCAGGATATGGAGCCCTCCGAGCGCCTTTACCTGCTCCTTCTCCTTCTCGCACTGAACCCTTGCGGCTTCAAGCGCCTTCTGGTAGGCGTCCGTGTGGTCGTCCTTGCCGGCGTTGGAGGCGGCTAAAAACTCCGGGTTTCCACCGAGAAGGATGTCGGTGCCCCTGCCTGCCATGTTCGTGGATAGCGTAACCGCCTTAAGGCGCCCGGCCTGCGCCACTATCTCGGCCTCCCTCTCATGCTGCTTAGCGTTCAGGACATGGTGCGGTATCCCGTGGTTCGAGAGGAGCTTTGAGAGCTTCTCGGAGTCGTCGATGGAGATGGTGCCGACAAGGACGGGCCTGCCCTTTTTGTACCACTCCTCTATCTCTTTTATTACGGCCCTGAACTTCTCTTTCTTGGTCTTGTAGACAAGGTCCGAGCCGTCTATCCTAGCCAGCGGCTTGTTCGTCGGAATGATCAAGACCTCGAGGTTGTAGATCGAGTGAAACTCCGAGGCCTCGGTGTCGGCGGTGCCGGTCATGCCGGCGAGCTTGTCGTACATCCTGAAGTAGTTCTGGAAGGTAACGGTCGCCAGCGTCTGGTTCTCGTTTTCTATCTTGACCTTCTCCTTGGCCTCCACAGCCTGATGCAGCCCGTCGCTCCAGCGCCTTCCGGGCATGAGCCTGCCGGTGAACTCGTCGACTATTATGACCTGTCCGTCCTTGACGACATAGTCGATGTCCCTGTGCTTCAATACATGGGCGTAAAGGGCCTGGTTGACATGGTGGAGCGTTTCGATGTTATCGGGGTCGTAGAGGTTATCGACCTTCAGGAGCTCCTGTACCTTCTCCACCCCCTCGTCGGTAAGCAGTACCTGCTTGGCCTTCTCATCCACCGTGTAGTGGGCCTCTTTCCCGAGCCCTGGCATGATCCTGTCGATCGTGTAGTACTTGTCGGTGGAGTCCTCGGTAGGCCCGGATATGATCAAGGGGGTCCTGGCCTCGTCTATCAAAATGGAGTCTACCTCGTCGACGATGGCGTAGTGCAGGTCTCTCTGCACGTATTCCTCGAGGGAGAACTTCATGTTGTCCCTCAGGTAGTCGAACCCGTACTCGTTGTTGGTGCCGTATGTGATGTCGGCGAGGTACGCTTCCTTCCTGGTAACCGGCCTCAGATGTATATAGCTCGCGCCGTCGCCGAGATACTCAGGGTCGTATATGAAGCTCGCCTCGTGCTGAATGACCCCTACCGAGAGGCCCAGCGCATGGTATACGGGGGCCATCCAGCGGCTGTCCCTTCTGGCGAGGTAGTCGTTTACGGTGACGAGATGGGCGCCTCTTCCGGTAAGGGCGTTCAGGTAAAGGGGCAGCGTCGCCATAAGCGTTTTGCCTTCTCCCGTCTTCATCTCGGAGATCTTCCCCTCGTGCAATACCGTTCCGCCGATAAGCTGGACGTCGAAGTGGCGCATCTTAAGCTTCCTCCACGCCACCTCCCTGACGGCCGCGAAGGCCTCCGGCAGGAGATCGTCCGTTGTCTTTCCGCCGGCAAGCTCCTCTTTGAACCTGGCTGTAAGCTCCTTGAACCCGTCGTCGGGTATCGCCTTCATCTTGGGCTCGACGGAGTTTATCCGGTCGATTATAGGGAGTATCCTTTTGACCTCCCTTTCGTTTTTACTCCCAAAAACTTTTTTAAGCAGGCTGTTGAACATGTCTCTCCGTCACATCTTTATGTTTTTACCGCCCTCAGCGGCCGTTTTATCTCAAAAGAAAGGGCAATCAAACAGTCAAAGTAACATAATTATACAGATTTTTCCATAGCGGACAAACCTTTTTTTGAGGCCCGCCGTTTATGCGCGAAATGGCCTCAGGCGCCGGTTGTGAGCCCACAAAACAAGAAAGCCCCTCGGTTTTGTCCGACAGGGCTTTCTCTGAGGATATACGCGGCCTGTTGGGCGCGTTATGGATCAGTTCAGTATGTATTTGGTCGGATTTACGGATACCCCGTTGAGGGAGACCTCGTAGTGGAGGTGCGGTCCCGTTGAGCGTCCGGTGTTGCCCATGGTGCCGATCTCCATGCCCCTCTTGACCTTCTGGCCGGTCCGGACCTTTATCTCCGAGAGATGCCCGTAAGAGGTCTTTATCCCGTAGCCGTGCGATATCGAGACCATCTTTCCAAGCCCCGTGTCCGCCCCGACGTGCACCACTATGCCCTCGGCCGAAGCGACGACGGGAGTGCCCACGCGGTTGGCTATGTCAAGCCCCCTGTGCATCTGCGGGAATCCGGTGAAAGGAGATATCCTTTCGCCGAAGGCCGAGGTGACCCATCCGCGGGAAGGCCATATCGAAGGCGTGGCGGCCAGAAAACTGGACTTCTTCATCAGATATTCCTGCAACTCAGTGAAGCTGCTCTCCTGCGACTTCGCCATCTCCTCAAGCTGCGTAATCTCGTCGCGCATCTTTTTTACTAGCTCGTCCTTCTTGGCCGCCGGGGTGCTGAAGTAGTTCTCCTCAGCCGAGGAATCGCCGCCCATGCCCATGATCTGCTCGGAGCCTCCCGCCTTCCTGGGCTCGGAGAGGTTGGCGATGATGCGTATCTTCCTGTCGAAGATATTGAGCTTGGCGAGCTGGGCTTCAAGGTCCTTTATCTTGCCGGCGAAGGTCTGAAGCTCGATCCTCTGCGCGGTGTTCTCCTGTTTAAGGGTAGAGAGCGAGAAGTAATTTGTCTTAAGCCGCGCGTAATCGAAGACAACGAACGCCAGGACTAAAATGAATAAAACGCTCGCGGTTCCGACGGCCTTCAGGAGCCTGAACGGTATCTTAAGCTGCCTTGATCTGGAAGCGTCGTTCGTCAGAACGAAAAGTGTCAAACATCGCTTATCCAACTTGAGGCCTCCTTTTCTTGAGATTATTTTAAAACCGAAGCGCCGGACTGTAGGCTGAAAAACCTTTCAAGATCACTTGAGTGCGATAAAATAAGCGGTTACGGACACAGCTTGGACAACCGAGCGCAAACACCATGCCTTATGTCGGGAACTTGCCTGGCAGACGCCCCGGCCACCGGAGGCCCCGGTGCGAGGCGCGAAAAAACCCGGTTGTGTCCGGGATAAAACCTTCCGGCAGGCTCTTACTATTGTCAGAATTGGTTAGCATACGCAATATAGGGTTGTCAAGCTTTTTAAGATTCTTTTACCGGGCCCCGGCCCGTCTCGTTTTGTTTACGGCCTGTTGTCCCCGGTTCCGCTCTTTAGCGCTTTTGACCTGTGTACGCTCTTGCAAGCAGTCTATAACAAGCCGTATACGCAATACTGTGACCCGCGTCACTCCATATAAAGGAGTATCCTGCCCTTCTCTATTTTAATATAGCCGTCCTGCGTCATCTTCTTGAGGGCCCTGCTTACTACCTCCCTCGAGGAACCTATCATGGCCGCCAGTTCCTCGTGCGTGGGCCTCTCTATGGTCACGACCTTCTCCTTTGTCGCGGAACCTTCCTTCGCCATGCCTATGAGGGTATGGGCTATCCGGCCGCAGACATCCAGGAGCGCCAATCCGCCTATCTGACGGGTGGCCTCGCGGAGCCTCCCGGTCAAGTACGCGAAAAACCTCATATAAACCTTGTGGTGCGTCGACATGTAATCGATGAAGGAGGACTTGTTCACGACCAGGCACTCAAGTCCTTTTATCACCTCAACATTGGCGGACCTCGGCTTGTCGTCTATTATCGACATCTCTCCGAACATGTCGCCCTCGTTCAGTATCGAGAGGACAATCTCTCTGCCCTCCTCACCGTAGAGCGTGACCTTTACCCTGCCGGAGATGATGAAATATACGGCGTCCCCGCTCTCGCCCTCTATTATCACCTGAGAGCCGGGGGGCCATGTCTTGACCTCGCCCCTGGCGATGATATCGTTGATGTAGAAGGTCTCAAGGCCTTTAAAAAGCGGGTTGCGCGTAAGGACCGCCTCGGTCCTTACCTCTTTTTCGTCCTGATTCTTTGTCATCATGTTCCGCTCGCCTCTATTTCGTTGATAAGGAGGCTCGGAGCGCCTATTGATCCTATAAACCTGATATCGGCTCCGAGGTTTCCGACCTTTAAAAAAAGTTCAAGAAGATTGCCCGATACCGCCATGCCCCTTACAGGATAGGCAGGCTTTCCTCCCTCTACCCAGAACCCGGCGGCCCCCAGGGAAAAATCCCCGTTCACGGTGTTTATCGTGTGCACGCCGAGCAGTTCCGTGACAAAAAGCCCTTTGCCTATCTCCATGAGGAGTCCTTCAAGGGGCTTTTCACCCTTCTCTATGTAAAGGTTGGAGATCCCTACTCCGGGCAGTCCCTTGAAGTTCGACCTCGATGCGTTCCCGGTAGACCTCCCGCCGGCTCTTGCGGCCCAGTATGTGTCGTAGAGATACCCCGTAAGAACACCCTTGCTCAGTAACGGGGTCTTCTCTTTCAGCGTCCCTTCGCCGTCAAAAGACGATGTCGCCCAGCCGCCGGGCAACACGCCGTCGTCCCAGACATTAAGGAGGCTGCTGGCGACGTCTTTGCCGACCTTGCCTGTGAGCATGGATTTGCCTTTCCGGACGTTGTCGCCGAGAAATGACCCGGCGAGCGCCTCAAGGAGTTCGCACGCGACCATGTTCTCTATCACGGCCGGGCACTTGACTGTCTTGATGTTACGGGCCCCGAGGCGCCCGCATGCGTTTTTCCCGGCTCCGGCGCCTATCGCCTCCGGGTCTATCGAAGCCCGCTCGTGCCCCATGCCGATCTCCCAGCCCATCTGGGACTCCCCCTTCTCCTCGGCCACCGCCGTGACGGAAGCGGAGTAGAAGGTGGCCCTGTGTTTTAAATCCACCCCGTTGGAGTTGACTATGCGCGAGGTGTGCAGGGTCTCCGAGTAAGAGGCCTTCCTTACCCTCTTGATCCTTGCGTCGTAACCCATGGCGCTCTTTTCAATGCCCAGGGCCGTCTTAAGCTTCTCTTCCTCCGTCACCTCTTTAAAAGCAGCGTCGAAGATGCCGAGCTTTTCTTCCGACGGGGTTTTAGTTTTAGCGGGGGACGGGAAGACAAGATACTCATCCGCGCTGGCCTCCAGGCTGCCCGAAAGAACGCTTCCGACGAGCCCCTCAAGGGCCTCTTCCGTAAGGACGCTTGAGAAGCCGAACCCCAATTTTTTATTCGAGATGGTCCTAAGACCCACCCCGGTACTCGACCGTACCTTGATGGAATCTATCTCAGCGTCTTTGGCCTCGACGCCGAGACCCTCTTCGTGCGAGAAGAATATCTCGAAGGAATCGGCCTTGCCTTTAAGGAACTTCTTGAGGGTCTCTATCGCAAAAGAAGCCGAACCCGCGCTCCGGTCTCTGTCTTTCACGGCTGCCTTCATGGACGGCTCCTTCCGTAAGGCTCCCTTGAGTGACCCTTCATTTGACCTCCGTTATCACGGCGTTCTCGTCGCAGTTGGGGAACTTTATGCACCTGATGCAATCGCCCCATATCTTATGCGGGAGGACATCCTTGTTTATCAGCCTGAAACCGAGCTTCTTGAAGAACTCGGTCCTGTATGTAAGTGCGAAGACTTTTTTAAGCCCCAGTGTGGCGGCCTCTTCCAGGCACGCGGCGACAAGCTGTCTGCCGATGCCCTTTCTCGTGAACTTCTCCCTGACGGCCAGAGACCTTATCTCGCCCATGTCATCGGAGCAGATGTGCAGGGCGCATATCCCCACTATCACGCCGTTGTCCTCGTAAACGAAAAAATCCCTTATCATATCGAGTATCTCAGAGACGGGGCGCTTCAGCATAACGCCCTTCATCGAGAAGGCCTCGATGATGGAGTGTATCGCCTCCACGTCGCTTAATACCGCTTTTCTTACCAACTATCCTCTATCCTTTGAAGATTAAGCGCGGATTACCGCGGGGAAGCAAAATCTCCCCTCCCGTCAAGGGAGGGGACTAAGGGGAGGTGAAAATTTTTTTCACCCCCGCACTTCGGCAAAGCTACGGGTAAATGAACCACCCTGATAGCAAGCTACAGGGAATTTTGTGATTACAAGTCCAATTTTCCCGGCCTTTTAATATTTCCTTCGAGTTGAATTAAGCGCGGCTTGCCGCGCATATAAAAACAGATTTTCCAACGGATACCCCGCTAGCAAGGCTTGCGGGGTGGTTCATCGGCTTCGGTCAAAACACGCTGTTATTCGGCGGCGGAGCCTCAGGCCTGCCTCTTCTTCTCCGCTCCCTTAATCTTTTTGGAGGAGAGGCTCCTGGCGGCCTCTACAAGCTCGGTGGCGTGCTGCCTTGTGATATCCGTGACCTTCATCCCGCCGAGCATCCGGGATATCTGTTCGAGACTCTCCGGGCCGCCGAGCTCCGCAACGGAAGTCGTAGTCCTTCCCCCGGAGGTCCTCTTCTCGACTCCGAAGTGTTTATCGGCGAACGCCGCTATCTGCGGCGAATGGGTTATGCACAGGACCTGGTTGGCCAAAGCTACTTCCTTGAGCTTCAAACCCACCACCTGCGCCATAGCCCCGCCGACCCCGGCGTCTATCTCGTCGAATATGAGGGTCGGGACCCTTCCGGCGGCGGTAACGCTCTTTATGGCGAGCATTATCCTTGAAAGCTCGCCGCCGGAGGCTACCCTCGCTAAAGGCTTAAGTCCCTCACCCTTGTTGGTGGCGATGAAAAAATTGACCCTCTCAGCGCCCTTCTCCCCGAAACGCAAAGTGCCGTCGGCGTTTCTCTCGGTCTCTATCGAGACCTCGAATACCGCGCCCTTCATCCCGAGGCCGCCTATCTCCTCTTCAACCCTCTTCTCGATCTCCACGGCGGACGCCGTCCTGGCTTCGGTGAGGCTTGCGGCCGCCTCTTCGGCCTTCTTTTTAGCCTCTTTGGCCTTTACCTCGAGGGTAGCCAGCCTCTCTTCGAAGTCAGAGAGACCCGTCAGCTCCCTTTCAATATCCTCTTTCTTCCTTAATATCTCCGGTATAGTAGCGCCGTACTTCTTCTTGAGCCTGTTTATAAGGTCTATCCGGGCCAATACGCTCTCAAGTCCGTCAGGATCGGCTTCTATCGATTCCGAATAGCTCCTTAAAAAAGACGCCGAGTCCTCTACCGCGAAGAGGCTCTCTTCAAGGCTTTTGGCCGTCGAGGCAAGCCTGTCATCGAGCGTTGAGAGCTCCTTAAGGGCCTTTACGACGCTCCCGAGCCTTTCAACCGCTGACCCAGACTCCGAGTACAGGAGCCTCTCGGCCTCCTCCGTGATGTTTTTTATCCTCTCGGCGTTCGAGAGCTTCTCTTTCAACCTTTTGAGCGCCTCGTCCTCGCCCTCCGTAAAGGAGGCTTCGGCTATCTCTTTCGACTGGAACTCAAGGAACTCCTTCTTTTCAGACGACGTCTTTGAGTCGTGCAAAAGCGCATCGAGTTCCTTCTTTACCGAGACATACTCCCTGTAGGACTCCGCCATGTAGGCCCTGAGTTTGCCGAAACCGCCGAAGGAATCGAGTATCTCCACGTGCTCGTCCGGGCGCGTGAGCGACTGGTGCTCGCTCTGCCCGTATATGTCTATCAGGAACCTTCCGACCTCGGTAAGGGTAACGAGCGTGGCGAGGCTGCCGTTTATGTAGACCCTGTTCCTCCCGGCCCTCTGTACCACCCTCTTTATGATCAGGTCGTGCGAGCACGGTATCCCGGCCTCGCTTAATACCCCTTCGATGCCGGCGTGCCCGGAGACATCGAACATCGCCTCCACCAGAGCCTCTTCCTTCGATGTCCTTATTATCTCGTTACTCGCCCTGTCCCCGAGTATGAGGGAGATGGCGTCCATTATTATGCTTTTACCCGCGCCGGTCTCGCCGGTAAAGATATTGAGGCCGCGGCCTAAAGAGACCGTCAGGCTTTCGATGATGGCGAAGTCTTTGATACTCAGTTCTACGAGCATAGTGTTCGGTGAAAGACGGTTGTTTCGATAAAAATGACCCCACCAGGGACAAAAATGCCGCAAGGCGTCAAACCGATGAACCACCCCGCAAGCCTTGCCAGCCGGGTATCTCCTTAACCCCAGCCCTCCCTTGATGGGAGGGCTGGGCTCCCGTTGCGCTCTTCCGATGCAACGGGAAGCGGGTGGTGGTGAAAACCTGTTTTCACCACCACCCTATCCTCCCCCGTCGAGGGGGAGGATTTTATAAGGAAACCCTGCTGGCAAGCTACAGGGAATTTGGTGATTAAAAAAGACAGCCTCCGTTACTTGCGGTCTGGCTCGACGCAAGGCGGCTTGATCTCCCACATGAGCCTCTCCCTGAGTATATCAAAATAGCTTTTGCCTTCATATTTAATTAAATAGACGCTGGCCTCGGCCCTCTTGACCTTTACCAGGTCACCGGCCTCCAGCGACACGTCCACCTGGCCGTCGAGCATCAGCCCCACGCTCATCTGGTCCGGTATCACCGTCACGTCCACGCTCATCCAGTCGGGTATCACCACGGGCCTGTTCGTGAGGTTGAAGGGGCATATTGGCGCCACGATTATCGAGTGTATCGTCGGGTAGAGTATCGGGCCGTTGGCCGAGAGCGAATACGCCGTTGAGCCGGTAGGGGTGGCTATTATGAGGCCGTCGGCCCTGTAGGTGTTGACGTACTCGTTGTTTATCTTCGTCTCGAGACGGACCAGACGCCCCAGCGCGCCCCTTATGACGACGTCGTTTAAGACCTTGTGCTTCGCGACCGTCTCGTTTTTCCTGTTCAGGCTCACCGAGAGCATCATCCGCTCTTCGATTACATAGTCATCCCTCATGATCCTCTCAAGGAGAGGATAGACCTCTTTAAGGGTGCTCGCGGTCAAGAACCCGAGCCCGCCCATGTTGATCCCCAGAATAGGGACCTTCCGGCCATCGAGCATCCTGGCGGCCGAGAGCATCGTGCCGTCGCCGCCGAGGACGACCATGACGTCTATGGAGGCGGAGAGGTCCCCGGCAGGCACGGAGGTGGCTGGCCGTATGACCTCCAGCAGGTTCTGGCTGGTATATACCGCCCCCCCCTTTTCGCTGACCCACTCGCAGATATCGCAGCCGAGCTTTATCGCCTCAGGGTTACTTAACTTTATGACCAACCCTATCTTTTTCAATGCGCCTCCGCGAAGCATGATACATGATAATAGACTGGCAGTCGAACCGTTACGCTATCTTTGCGGTTCGAGGACGACCTTTATCGACTCCTTCGCCGAACTTACGAGGTCAAACCCTCTCTGCGCCTCGGAAAGTGAAAGCCTGTGCGTTACCATGTCCGCCACCGGGACCCTTTTGCTCTCTATAAGGTCGAGGGCGATCCTGGTGTCCAGAGGGGGCGAGGCGTAGGAGTTCACGATCGTGATGTTGTCCCTCCAGAGGTCAAAAAGCGGCATCGGGTAAGTGGCGCCCGGCTCCTTGGGGGCGAAAAAGAGCGCCACGCCGCCTCTGTCGACACTCTTCAAGGCCTGCTCTATGGCAGAGTCGCGGGGGGCGCAGAGTATTACGAAGTCCGCGAGCCTGCCGAGAAAGTCCCTTACCCTGCCCGGGACATCGTCGGTCGCCTTGAGCGTAAGGTCGGCGCCGGAGGCTGCCGCGGCCTTGAGCCTGAAATCGCTTATGTCGGTAGCTATGATCTTACTGGCCCCGAGCGCTCTGGCCAGGCGTATATGCAGTAGCCCTGACATGCCGCTGCCGATCACCAGCACGGTTTTGCCGGGCTCGAAGCGCGACATCCTGAAGCTTCTGACTATACAGCCCAGGGGCTCGGAAAACGTCCCTTCGTCAAAACTCATCGAATCGGGGAGCTTGAAGACCCCCCTGTCCACATTTATCGCGGGGACCCGCACGAACTCGGCGAAGCCGCCGGGGTCAAAGTTGGTAGTCCTCAGCGTGTCGCAGACCGAGTGAGCGCCGGACAGGCAGTATGTGCAGGTGTTGCACGGCACATGGTGCGCAACCGTCACCCTGTCGCCCTTCCTGAACCTGGTCACGCCGGCGCCGGTCTCGGTTATCACCCCGGCTATCTCGTGACCAAGTACGATCGGGGCCTTTTTCACCCTGTACCACTCCATCACATCGCTGCCGCAGATGCCGCTGCTCTCTATCCTTACGAGGACTTCCCCGTCCCCTATCTCCGGGACCGGGACCTCCTCGATACGCACATCCGAATTCCTGTAGTATACCGCCGCCTTCAATCACGACCTCCGCGAAAAATTATTTCTGGGGGAAACTTTCTACAGAAAGGTCCTGGCGGACGGCAAATATGAATAGCGAGCCATCTATCCAGACCGATATAGTCGACAAAGGTAATGCTTAAAATCTGCCGACCGCACGGTCCTCTCAAGAGACTTTTCCAGCACCAGCGTCAGGCGAAGACTACCTCTTTTTCCCTTGAAAGGGTCTCGTACATGTCGTAGGCGTCCCTGAGTTTCAGGTTGTTGTGGACTATCTCCCTGACGGTCCTTATCATAGCCACCGGGTGCTCGGACTGGAAGATGTTGCGGCCCATGTCCACCCCCACCGCGCCCCTCTGAACGGCGTTGCAGGAAAGCTCCAGGGCCTCTTTTTCGGGTATCTTCTTTCCGCCGGCGATTACGACCGGCACCGGGCAGTTCTTCACCACCTTCTCGAAGTCATCGCAGTAGTAGGTCTTGACATAGTGGCTCCCGAGCTCGGCCGCGATCCTGCAGGCGAGGCCCAGGTACCTTGCGTCTCTTACCATGTCTTTTCCGACGGCCGTTACCGCGAGCACCGGCACGCCGTACTCCTCGGCCTCGTTTATGACATTTGCGAGCGACAGGAGGGTCTGCTTCTCAAGCTCCGAGCCGACGAATATCGAGAGCGCCACGCCCGAGACATTGAGCTTCAGAGCGTCCTTCATCGATACCGTCAAGCCCTCGTCGGCCAGGTTGCCCAGGATGCTCGTGCCGCCGGAGACCCTCAAGACTATCGGGATGTCGGTTTTCGGGCTCACGCAGGACCGTAAAACGCCCCTTGTGAGCATCAGCGTGTCGGCGTAAGGTATAAGCGGCTCTATCGTTTTGCCCGGCTCCTGAAGCCCGGTTGTGGGCCCAAGGAAGTACCCGTGGTCTACGGCGAGCATAACGGTACGGCCGGTCTCAGGCCTTATTATCCTGGATAAACGGTTTTTCATCCCCCAGTCCATACAAACCCTCCTTTTTGACGGTCGAAAATTTTTTAACAGAAAATATCTAAAAAAATCAAACGGATAGACAGAATAAGCCTACCGGAAAAAGAGACATTTTTGTAGGATAACAAGCTACGCTTTCCGCGTCAACTGAATTTATGGACCATCCCGGCGCTGAATGCCGGGAATATCTGCGACTATTTAGAAGCGATACTGAGCGGACTGGATGGCCCCGTCACGGCGGTCCAAAAAATCCCGGGCTTAAAACGCCATGGTTTTAATCCTTTTAAAAAATAATCTGCTGTGGGAAAAGGCTTGACGGACGGAGTCGGGCTGACCGCTGTTATCTTGACGCGAGAAACTTGTCCCTGCACGCTTCCGTGCAGAAGTGCTCGGTCCTGCCTCCGTCTTTTACCGTCAGGGCGGATGAAAGAGGGATGTAGCTTTTGCAGACCGGGTCCAGCACCATCTCCTCACCCTCTTTTCCCTTGACCGGAGCGCTTTGCGTCTCCGGGGCGGAGACGGTCCCGGTCCTGGCCAGAAGGGATTTCCTGAGGAAACGCACCGCGAAGAAGACGGCCAAAAGTATCAGTACGGGTTTCATATCTTCTCCGTCAGCCTTTGAACGCCGCCCTTTCCGGGAAGATCCCTTAAAAGCTCCGATACCGTTTTACCAAGTACCGGATGGATGAGATCGGGGGCTATCTCGTTTAACGGGACAAGGACAAAGGCCCTCTCACGCATCGACTGGTGCGGGACCGTAAGCCCCTCTTCGTCTATCGACAGGTCCCCGTAGAAGATTATATCAAGGTCTATGGCCCGAGGGCCCCATCGCTCGTTTTGAGTCCTGCCCATGGCGGACTCGACCTTTTTAAGGAATTCGAAGAGTTCCCTGGGCCCGGTTTGCGTCTCTATCTCGATGACGGAGTTTATGAAAGGCCCCTGGTCCACGACGCCCCAGGGCTCCGTCTCGTAAAGCGAGCTTTCCTTTACAAGTCTTATTCCGCCGTTTGCGGCAACCCTTCTGACGGCCTCCCTGCAGTTCCTTACCCTGTCTCCGAGGTTTGAGCCGATGGAAATAAATACCCTCATGCCACCGATTATATTGGAGTTTCGTGGAATATTGAAGCAAATTTTAAGATGACGGTTTTATTTTTACGGCCCCCTGCCACTCCCTGGAGGTTTCAGTAAAAAACTATGGGCTTGGGGTGCGCACCCCAGGCCCATTTAAAACGAAGCCGCAAAGAGGCCCTTGAGGGGCCTGTTAGAACTCGAGCTCCAGGGCCTTGAGCCTCTTTTTCATCTCCTCGGCTACCCTGTACTCGTCTTCCTTGTCCCTGGCCGCGAAGGTGGCCGAAAACCTCAAGTAGCTACCCACATCGTCCCACGGAACGGTCGAGATGTGCGCCTCCTTTATGAAGTACTCGGAGACATCCTCTGCGCTGTTGAAGACAGCGGCGGTCTTCTTAGCCTTCTTCGGAGCGCCCGTGTAGAGGTAAAAAGACCCCTTGGGCACGGTGGCCGAAAAGCCGCAGGCGTTCAAGGCGTCTACCATGAGCTTAAGTCTCCGCTTGTACTTGGCGGCTATCTTTTCGGTTATCTCAGGGTGGTCAAGGGCGTATATGCCGGCCTTCTGAATGGCTATGAACTGGCCCGAGTCGTAGTTGTCCTTTACATGGCCGTAGGCGGAGACTACCTTTTCGTTTCCCGCTACGAAAGCGAGCCTCCAGCCCGTCATGTTGAAGGCCTTTGAGAACGAGTGTATCTCTATTCCTACGTCCTTGGCCCCCTCGACTGAAAGGAAGCTTAAGGGTTTACCGTCAAATGACAGCGCGGCGTAGGCGGCGTCATGCACGACTACTATCCTGTGCCTTTTGGCGAACGCCACGACCTTAGTGAAGAACTCCGGGGTGGCGGTGGCCCCGGTGGGGTTGTTCGGATAGTTCAGGTAAAGGAGCTTCACGCCCGACAAGTCTTTCGCCGTCAGCGCGTCGAGGTCCGGTAAAAAATCGTTCTCCTCTCGGAGCGGTAGCTTCACCACCCTTCCCCCGTGCCACTCCGTGTGCGTGGCGAGTATCGGGTAGCCCGGAACGGTCATTAGCACGCCGTCGCCCTTGTTTATGAAGGCGTCGGGCATCATCGCTAGCGCGGGCTTTGAGCCTATGGAGTGTATGACCTCCTTTGCGGGGTCGATCCCGGTAACGCCGTAGATCTTTTCCATGTATCTGGCGGCCGCCTCTTTAAGCTCAACGATGCCGTTGTCGGAGTACCCCCTGTTCTCGGGCTTGGCGCACTCGTGCTTCAATGCCTCTACAACTATCGGGGAAGCCATCTCGTCGGGCTCGCCCACGCCGAAGTCCAGCAGTTCCGTGGCGGGGCTTAGCCTCTTTGCCTCGGCCTTGGCCCTCTTTATCTTCTCGAACTTGTATATCTTCGTCCCTTTTCCAAAGCCGCTGCCGCCAATACGCTCGGCAAACAGGCCCTGAATGTAATCCTCGGACATCTTTACTACCTCCCTTGCGGTATCTTTTGCGTCTTTCTTTTTCACGGTCTTCAACCCGGGACTTTTTGACCCCGTGGATGCTGATCTTACGGGTATTTTACCCGCCCTTCGTCCATATCTTCTTGAAGACCTTCGCCTCCGTTACCGTATTGACGAGGCTTCCTATCCCCTCTATCCTCACCTCTACCCTGTCTCCGGGCCTCATCTTGCCGACCCCGGAAGGGGTACCGGTGGCTATGATGTCCCCCGGCAACAAAGTCATCACGTGCGAGACGAAGCTTACAAGCTCAAAGACGTCGAATATCATGTCGGCGGTGGATGAGTCCTGCTTCTTCTCGCTGTTTAAGAACGTCTCTATCCTTACATTCCTCGGGTCGATATCGGTCTCTATGCACGGCCCCACGCAGGCGAAGGTATCGAACCCCTTGGCCCTCGTGTACTGTATGTCTTTGCCCTGGAGGTCCCTTGCCGTCACGTCGTTAAAGCAGGTGTAGCCGAGGATATGCTCCGGGGCGTTTATTACAGGCACATCCTTGGCGGTCGTGCCGATGACGACGGCAAGCTCCCCCTCGTAGTCCACCCTGTGCGACATGTGGGTCGGGTATATTATCTCGTCATTCGGCCCGATGACGGCGGTAGAGGGCTTCATGAAGAGCATAGGCTCTTCGGGCAGGGCCTTTTTGAACTCGGCGGCGTGCGCCTTGTAGTTAAGCCCTATGGCCACTATCTTCGACGGGACTACAGGGGCCAGGAGCCTTACATCCTCAAGAGTCCACTTCCCCGCCTTTTTAATATCATCCGTAGGGTTTCCGCAGAAGGGGTTTTTGTCGATCTCGTGGATCACCCCGCCCTCGATGACCCCGTAGGATGTTCTATCGTCCGTTGAGAACCTGCAGAACTTCAATCGTAGATCCCCCCGTCCTCAGTCTTTCCGGGTCTTGTCGGCCATCGCCTTTATCTTCAAGCGCAGCGCGTTTATCTTTATGAACCCTTCCGCGTCCTTCTGGTCGTAAACTGTGTCTTCCTCGAAGGTGGCGAAGTCCGGGTGATAGAGCGAAACCGGGGCCTTCCTTCCGGCTACCGTTGCGCTCCCCTTGTAGAGCTTCATGCGGGCCGTACCCGTCACCCCCGAGGTCGCCGAATCAATGAGCGTCTGGAGAGCGAGCCTTTCCGGCGAGTACCAGTAGCCGTTATATACGAGGACCGAGTAGCGCTGCGTGAGGCTGTCCCTCAGATGCAATAGCTCCCTGTCCATCGTTATCGACTCGACGGCGCGCCTTGCAGAGTGCAGGATAGTGCCGCCGGGTGTCTCGTAGACGCCCCTTGATTTTATGCCGACATAGCGGCTCTCCACCATGTCGACCCTTCCGATCCCGTGCTCTCCGCCTATCTCGTTCAACGCCGCCAGAAGCCTCGCCGGCGACATCTTCCTGCCGTCAACGGATACCGGGTTGCCGTTCTTGAAGCCTATCTCCACATAGGCCGGCCTGTTCGGCGCCTTCTCAGGGGACTTCGTAAGGACATACATGTCATCCGGGGCCTCAGCCCACGGGTCCTCAAGTATCCCGCCCTCAAAACTGATGTGGAAGAGATTACGGTCAGAGCTGTAGGGCTTGCTCTTGGTCACAGGCACGGGTATCCCGTGCTTCCCGGCGTAGCGTACAAGGTCCGCCCTGCCTTTCATATCCCACTCCCTCCACGGGGCTATCACCTTTATGTGCGGGTTTATCGAGTAATAGGTAAGCTCGAACCTTACCTGGTCGTTGCCCTTGCCGGTTGCGCCGTGGGAGACGGCGTCGGCCCCTACGGCCGCCGCGATATCCATCTGCGCCTTGGCTATCAAGGGCCTGGCGATAGAAGTCCCCAGGAGGTATGTCCCCTCGTATACGGATGCGGCACGGAGCATCGGGAATACGAAGTCCGAGACGAACTCTTCTCTTAAGTCCTTTATGAAGACCTTTTTGGCCCCGGTCTTCAAGGCCTTCTTCTTTATATCGTTTATCTCGACGGAACCCTGCCCGATGTCGGCCGAGAAGGCCACGACCTCGCAGTTGTAGTTCTCGATGAGCCACTTCATTATTACGGAGGTGTCAAGACCCCCGGAGTACGCCAGTACCACTCTTTTGACCGCTTTACCCATCCCTCAATCTCTCCTTGCCTGTCTTTTATGATTTTATGGAGCGGCTCAATCGCCTGAGTTCACGCTCATCAGCCGCTCGAGTATCGCCTTCTGTATGTGGAGCCTGTTTTCGGCCTCGTCCCAGACCACGGAGTGCGGCCCCTCAAGGACTTCCTCGGTTATCTCTTCGCCCCTGTGCGCCGGCAGACAGTGCATGACGATGGCGTCTTTTTTGGCCAGCCCCAGCACTTTCGAGTTTATCTGGTATCCGGCAAAGGCCTTCATCCTCCTGGCCGACTCTTCCTCCTGGCCCATAGACGCCCACACGTCGGTATTGAGCACGTCGGCGCCACTGGCGGCCTCCTCTACGCTTTCGGTGACCTTTATCCCGGTCTTCGATCCGGAGCGCGCCCTCTTCAAAAACCCTGAGTCGGGCTGATAGCCCTTCGGGCACGCAAGCGTAAGATCAAACCCGAGACTTGAAGCGGCCTCTATCCACGAGTTGGCCATGTTGTTGCCGTCGCCTATCCAGGCAACCTTGAGACCGTCGTACGAGCCCTTCTTCTCGACGATCGTCAATATATCGGCCAGTATCTGGCACGGATGATGCTGGTCCGTCAGACCGTTTATGACCGGAATGGAGGAGTACCTGGCGTACTCCTCTATGATATCGTGGCCGAAGGTGCGTATCACCACGGCGTCGACATACCTGGACATGACTCTGGCCGTGTCCTTAATGGGTTCGCCTCTGCCTATCTGCGAGTCCCTCTGGCTTATGAATATGGAGGCGCCCCCGAGGTGCTGCATGGCGGTCTCGAAAGAAACGCGCGTCCTTGTCGAGGACTTCTCGAATATGAGTCCGAGGGTCTTGCCGCGGAGCGGGTTATGAGGGATGCCCTTCTTGTGCCTCTCTTTCAGTGAAGCGGCCCTCTTTAGAAGATCGTCTATCTCTTCCTTCGTGAGGTCTGATATCGTAAGAAGGTTCATTATTTTCTTATCCCTTCCAGCACTTCCTTGAGCGTCACTGTCATCATGTCGATATCCTCTTTCGTGACGATGAGCGCGGGGATGAACCGGAGCGTCTTGTCTCCTACGCAGTTTATGAGGAGGCCCCTTGAGAGACATTCCTTTACGATATCTCCCCCCTTTATCCCTTCATCAAGCTCTGCCCCGATAATAAGGCCCTTGCCCCTGATCTCTTTTATGAACGGGAAGACCCCTTTAAGCTCATTGAGTTTTTTGACCAGGTACTCCCCGGACTTTCTGCAGTTCTCGAGGACGCCTTCCTCTTTGATGGCCTTGAGGGCCGCTAAGCCGGCGGCCGTGGCCAGGGGGTTGCCCCCGAAGGTCGAGGCGTGGGTTCCAGGGGTGAAGGCGGAAGCGACCTCGTCGGTAGCGAGCATGGCGCCTATGGCGACCCCTCCGGCAAGCCCCTTGGCCAATGACATTATGTCCGGGACCACGCCGTAGTTCTCGTAAGCGAAGAGCGTGCCGGTCCTGCCCATCCCGACCTGCACCTCGTCGAAGATGAGGAGTATCCCCGCCTCTTTACAGAGCGCCTTTAACTCCCCGAGGAAGGAGTCGGAGGGGACATTTACCCCGCCTTCACCCTGGATCGGCTCCACCATGACGGCTGCCGTGGAGCCTGTTACGGCCTTCCTTACGGCCTCAACGTCGTTAAACGGGACGTAGTGGAACTTTTCAAGTAACGGCTCGAAGCCGGCCTGGAACTTTTTCTGCCCGGTGGCGGCCAGAGTGGCCATGGTGCGGCCGTGGAAAGACTTCTCCATCGATATTATCTGGAACCGCGATTCGCCTTTGACGCTGAAGTACTTTCTGGCAAGCTTTATGGAGGCCTCGTTCGCCTCGGCCCCTGAGTTGCAGAAAAAGACCTTGTTGGCGAAAGAGTTCTCCGTAAGAAGTTTCGCCAGCTCCGACTGCGGCCCGATATGGTACAGGTTCGATATGTGTATGAGGGTCTCTGCCTGCGCCTTTATCGCGGCAACTACCTTGGGGTGGCAGTGGCCGAGGTTGCAGACCGCGAGCCCTGAGGTGAAATCAAGGTACTCCCTGCCGTCGGCGTCCCATACCCTTGTCCCCTTGCCCTTTACCATGGCCACCGGGAACCTCCCGTAGGTGTTCGCCACATGGTTCGCGGTAAGCCCTATGATCTCTTTATTGTTCAACTCGGCATCCCCCGGTCAGCGTTTTTATTTTATGAACCACCCCGGAGCTTGCTCCGGGTGGTTCATTTTTTTAAATGTCCTGGTCCGCGGGGCTATTTTACTTCTTGAGCCCTATCGCGGTACCTATGCCCTTGTCCGTGAAGACCTCAAGAAGGACCGCGTGCTCCACCCTTCCGTCTATGATGTGGGCCGCCGTTACGCCTCCGGCCACGGCCTCCATGCAGCACTGAAGCTTGGGTATCATCCCTCCCACGGCCACCTTTTTGGTGATAAGCGACCTGGCCTCGGCGAGGCTCAGAGACGATATGATGTTCTTGTCCTTGCCGAGGACCCCCGGCACATCGGTGAGGAGTATGAGCTTTTCGGCCTTGAGGGCCGCGGCGATCTTGCCGGCCACCGTATCGGCGTTTATGTTGTAGCTCACGCCCTCGTCGCCGCCTCCGACCGGGGCGATAACCGGGATGAAGTTATTCATCTCGAGGGTTTTTATGACGGCGGGGTTCACTTCCTCGACTTCGCCGACAAACCCCATCTCCTCGCCCTTTATCTTCATCTTCCTGGCCTTTATAAGCCCCCCGTCCTTGCCCCCGATCCCGACGGCCCTGCCGCCGAAGTGGTTGATGAGGCCGACTATCTCTTTATTGATCTTGCCTACAAGGACCATCTCCACGACATCCATCGTCTCGTTGTCGGTGACGCGTATGCCTTTTACGAACCTCGATTCCTTCCCGAGCTTCGCTAAAAGCCCGCCTATCTGCGGCCCTCCGCCGTGGACTATGACCGGGTTTATGCCGACGTACTTCATCAGCACCATGTCCCGGGCGAAGCTCTTTTTAAGCTCCTCTTCGACCATCGCGTGGCCGCCGAACTTTATCACTATCGTCTTGTTGTAGAACTTCCTGATGTAAGGAAGCGACTCGAAGAGGGTCTTTATCTTCTCTATGTTTTTCTGCACGGCGGCTCCATAAATTGAAATACCGTGACGCCCTTCTCTGCGGGCCCAGGGCCCACCGGCTGGCACCACGGCTTTTTAGTCTTATAAAATGTATCTTGAGAGGTCCTCGTCCTTGACAATGTCGGCGAGCCTCTGCCTTACGTACTCCCTGTCGATGACTATCTTTTTCTCGGGCAGATCAGGGGCGTCGAAGGAGATGTCATCGAAGACCCTCTCCATCACCGTATGGAGCCTTCTGGCGCCTATATTCTCCATCCGGTCGTTGACGATCGTCGCAATCGACGCTATCTCGCTCACGCCGTCTTCCGTGTACTCCACCTCTATCCTCTCCGTCTCAAGCAGGGCCTTGTACTGCTTCAGGAGCGCGTTTTCGGGCTCCGTCAATATCCTTATGAAATCGTCTTCGCCTAAAGGCTCAAGCTCCACCCTTATCGGGAACCTGCCCTGGAACTCGGGTATAAGGTCCGAAGGTTTGGCCACATGGAACGCCCCGGAGGCGATAAAGAGTATGTGGTCCGTCTTGACCATCCCGTACTTGGTGCTTACGGTGGAGCCCTCGACTATCGGGAGAAGGTCCCTCTGGACCCCTTCCCTCGACACATCGGGGGAAGTCCCGGACTGCCGGCCGGCTATCTTGTCTATCTCGTCGATAAAAACTATGCCCGACTGCTCTACCCTCTCGACGGCCTCTTTGACGACCCTGTCCATGTCGATGAGCCTCTGGGTCTCCTCCTGGATGAGAAGCTCGTAGGCCTCCGGGACCTTCACCTTTCTCTTCCGGGTCTTCTTGGGGAAGAGGTTTGAGAACATGTCCTTCAGGTTCATGTCCATCTCCTCGACACCCGCCGACGAGAGTATCTCTATCGAAGGCATTTTCTGCTGCTCGGAGGTCTCTATGTCGATGGTCCTGTCATCGAGCTTGCCTTCATGGAAGAGCGCCCTCAGTTTGTCGCGCGTAGTCTTCTGAAGCTCGCGCTCCCTTGCGAGCTTCTCGTTGTCCGGCATCTGAAAGTGCGTGGCGGCCGCAACGGGCGGAGGCAGGAGATAATCCAGGAGCCTCTCTTCCGCCGTCTCCCTGGCCTTTACCCTCACATGGACCCGTTCTTCGTCCTTGACCATCTTTACGGAAAGCTCGGCAAGGTCGCGTATTATCGACTCCACGTCGCGCCCGACATAGCCGACTTCGGTGAACTTGCTCGCCTCGACCTTTATGAACGGGGCCTGAGCGAGTTTCGCCAGCCTCCTGGAGATCTCGGTCTTCCCCACGCCCGTGGGCCCGATCATTATGATGTTCTTGGGGGAGATCTCGTCTCTCAACTCGGGTCTTACCTGCTGGCGCCTCCACCTGTTCCTCAACGCGATGGCGACCGCCCTCTTGGCCTGCCTCTGCCCTATGATGTATTTATCTAGTTCCGAGACTATCTCTCTTGGGGTAAAGCTCTTCATGCCGCTAAAGTTCCTCAACGGTTATATTTTCGTTGGTGTATATGCATATCTCGGAGGCGGCCTTCAGAGCCTCCTCCGCCACTCTCTTCGCGTCCATGTCAGTATGGCGCACCAGCATCTTCGCGGCCGCCAGGGCGTAGGGCCCGCCGGAGCCGATGGAGGCTATCCCTTCCTCGGGCTCGATCACATCGCCGTTGCCGGATATGATGAAGGTATGGTCGGCGTCAGCCACGATCAAGAGGGCCTCAAGCCTCCTTAAAACCCTGTCGGTCCTCCAGTCCTTGGCAAGCTCTATGACGGCCTTGGTGATATTGCCCCTGGAGGCCTCGAGCTTGCTTTCGAACTTGTCAAAGAGCGTCATGGCGTCGGCCGTGGAGCCGGCGAACCCGGCCAGGACCTTCCCCTCGCGCATCCTTCTGACCTTGACGGCGCCCTTCTTCATGACGGTGGACCCCAGAGTTACCTGGCCGTCTCCAGCTATGGCCACCTTGCCGTTCTTCCTTATCGCTATGACCGTGGTGCCGTGGAATTCGATACCCAAAACAACCGCCTCCAAAAAAACTATTTGAGCTTCGCCTTAGGGTGCGCCCTGTCGTAAGTCTCCATGAGGCTTGCGACGCTGACCAACGTGTACCTCTGGGTCGTGGAGAGCTTACTGTGCCCGAGCATCTCCTGGATGGACCTCAAGTCCACTCCCGCGTCCATGAGGTGCGTGGCGAAGGAGTGCCGGAGGGCGTGCGGGGTGGGATTCTTGTTTATCCCGCTTTTCCGCACATACCTTTTAACAAGCCTCTGGACCGTCCTCTGGGAGACCCCCTTGCCCCCCTTACCGGTAAAAAGGGGAGCGTCGCCGGGGGACTCGCCGCCCCTCTTCTTTATATAAGCGCCGATGGACCCGATGGCGAATTTTCCGAGGTAAGCTATCCTCTCCTTGCCGCCCTTGCCTGCTACCCTTATGGTGCCGGCCCCGAGGTCCACATCCCTCATCGTAAGGCCGGTAAGCTCGCTTACCCTTATCCCCGATGAATAGAGCGTCTCAAGTATCGCCAGGTCTCTTAAAGGTTCGGGGCCATCGGTACTTCCGGGCGCCTCCACCAGACACCTGGCCTCATCGACGGTAAGGACCGCGGGGAGGTACTTGTCGACCCTGGGTGTGGGAACAAGCTCCGCCGGGCTCCCCGACAGGTATCCTTTTTTTACAAGGAACCTGAAAAAAGACCTGATCGACGAGATCTTCCGCGCCACCGAACTCTTTTTATGGTCCCCGTGGAGGCTGTAGACGAAGGCAATAACATCCGCCGCTGTAACACGGTCTATGCCGTACTCCGCTCCCTCTTCCTTCAGAAATAGACGGAACTGCTCCAGGTCTCTTTTGTAGCCGAGCCTCGTGTGCGCCGAGGAGTTCTTCTCCACCGCAAGGTATGTTATGAACTCGTCTATGAGACCAGGCATCTATTTGATTTTAAAGGTGTTTCCCCGCACCGGACACCGGGGGGCGCACGCCGCCTGAAAGATTTCCGGATTGAGTCCCCTTATAACATCAAAAGATAAAAGCTTCAATGAAAAAAACTTGTCAAAAGTGAGCGGAAGACGGACTTTAAGCCGCTTTTTTTCAATGTATGATATTGCCGATCCTGCCGAAACGCACCCAGTGGTCGTCCTTGTTCCACGACCAGTATATGATAAACGCCTTGCCCTTGATATCATAGATGGGCACGGTGCCCCAGTACCTCGAATCGTAGCTCCTGTCCCGGTTGTCGCCCATGACGAATACCGAGCCCTCGGGGACGGTATACGGGCCGAAGTCGATGTTCTTCTCGGTGGACTCGCCGTAGAGCCCGCCCTTGTTGACCCCGAAGCGCTCTTCCCACTTTTTGTCGTTTATGTATATGACCTTGTTCTTAAGCTCCACCTTGTCGCCCGGAAGCCCTACGACCCTTTTTATGAAGTCCTTTTCGCGGTCGCTCGGGAACCTGAAGACTATGACATCGCCCCTTTCAATGTGCCCCCACGAGGTAACGAGCCTGGTCTCGAAGAAAGGGACCCTGGCGCCGAAGAGGTCTATCATGGCGGGCTTTGGGACCTGAAGCCCGTAGGCGAACTTGCTTACTATTATGTGGTCGCCGATCAAAAGCGTGTCTTCCATCGAGCCTGACGGGATCTTGAAGGCCTGTATGACGAAAGTCCTTATGAGGACAGCCAGTACCAGGGCTATTACGACCGCCTCCGCTATCTCCCTGAAATTTTTCTTCACGCCCTTCTTCTCTTTGGTCTTATTCAAAACCGTTGTCTCCATCTCTATTATTTTTTAACGAAAAAACGCCGGGGCTCAGCTTACCTTGAGGACGGCGAGGAACGCCTCCTGCGGCAGGTCCACCTTTCCTACCGACTTCATCCTCTTCTTGCCTTCTTTCTGCTTCTCAAGGAGCTTTCTCTTCCTTGTTATGTCGCCGCCATAGCACTTGGCAGTGACGTTTTTGCGGAGCGCCTTTATCGTCTCTCTCGCTATGACCTTGCTGCCGATGGCGGCCTGTATGATGACCTCGAACATCTGCCTGGGGATGATCTCGCGCATCTTCTCGGCAAGGTCCCTGCCCCTGGTGTAAGCCCTCTCCCGCGGGACTATCAGGGAAAGCGCGTCGACTCCCTCGCCGTTTATGAGGATATCAAGCTTTATGAGGTCCGACTTCCTGAAATCAAGGTACTCATAGTCCATCGAGGCGTACCCCTTCGTAAGGGTCTTCAGCTTGTCGTAGAAATCCAGCACTATCTCGTTCAAAGGTATCTCGTACTCGACCATGACCCTGGAGGTGGACAGGTACTTTATCTCCTTCTGCACCCCTCTTTTGCTCTCGCAGAGGCCAAGCACGGCGCCGAGGAACTCCGAAGGCATATGGAGCGTAGCCATTATGAAAGGCTCCTCTATAAGCTGTATGTGCTGCGCAGGAGGCAGGTTCGAGGGGTTATCCACCATCAACACGGTCCCATCGGTCTTCGTGACCCTGTATATGACGGTAGGGGCCGTGGTGATGAGCTCGAGGTTATACTCCCTCTCAAGCCTCTCCTGGATTATCTCCATGTGAAAGAGGCCCAGGAATCCGCACCTGAAGCCGAACCCGAGCGCAAGAGAGGTCTCGGGCTCGAAAGTAAAGGACGAGTCGTTGAGCCTGAGCTTTACGACCGCTTCCTTGAGGTTTTCGTACTGCGATGAATCGACCGGGTAGAGCCCGGAGAAGACCATCGATTTGGCGGCCTTGTATCCGGAAAGCGGCTCTCTGGCGGGGTTTGAGGCGTCGGTTATGGTATCGCCGACATTCGTGTCCCTCACCTCTTTTATGCCGGCTATGACGAAACCGACCTCTCCGACCCCGAGCTCGTCTATCTCCTTGGGGCCGGGGGCGAAGACTCCGACATTGTCGACCTCGAACTCCTTGCCCGTGGCCATGAACCTTATCTTCATCCCCTTCCTTACGGCGCCGTCCATGACCCTTACCTGGACGACTACGCCCTGGTAGGCGTCGTACCAGCTGTCAAAGACAAGCGCCTTGAGGGGCGCTACAGGGTCTCCCTTCGGAGGGGGTATCCTCTTGACTATCGCCTCGAGGACATCCTTTATGCCGATACCGGCCTTGGCGCTTGTAAGGACAGCCTCGGAGGCGTCTATTCCGAGGACCTCTTCTATCTCTTCCCTGATCCTTTCCGGATCGGCGGCCGGGAGGTCTATCTTGTTCAAGACCGGGAATATCTCAAGCCCGACGTCCACGGCCGTGTACAGGTGCGCGAGCGTTTGGGCCTCGACCCCCTGCGAGGCGTCTACTATCAGGACCGCGCCTTCGCACGCGGAAAGAGACCTGCTTACCTCGTAGCTGAAATCCACATGGCCTGGGGTGTCTATGAGGTTAAGTATGTAGACCTTGCCGTCGTCGGCCTTGTAGCTCAAACGCGCCGTCTGAGCCTTTATGGTGATGCCCCTCTCCCTCTCAAGCTCCATCTTGTCGAGGAACTGGTCAACCATATCCCTCTTTGTTATCGTCCCGGTATACTCAAGGAGCCTGTCCGAGAGAGTGGATTTGCCGTGGTCTATGTGCGCTATTATCGAGAAATTCCTTATCCTGTCTCTGTCTACCACTTTTTTCCTTTTTGTCGGTTGTCCGTCAGCCGCGGTTTATAAAAAAATCGTAATATTATATTGTAAATAATCACGGGGGCTTTGTCAAAAGAAAAGCCAGTGGAACCGGTACAAAAAAACTTATGGTTTTAAAGGGGTTTTACGGTGGAGTCGTCTATCCAGGCGAGGTACTCCGGGAGACCCCCGTCGATATCCACGGAGATGACCTCCGGGGTCTCGTAGCTGTGGAGTTCCTTGAGCCTCTTTTTAAGCCTGTCGAAGAGCTCGGAGCGGGTCTTAAAGAGGCACAGTACCTCACCCTCGTCCGAGATTTTACCCTTCCATCTGTAGATAGACCTCAGGCCGGAGATGATGTTACAGCAGGCCGCAATCCCCTCCTCGACGACCTTTTTGCCGATGGAAGCGGCCTCGTCCGCGTTCGGAGCCGTCATAAAGACTATGATATGGCCTGTTTTCATGCCTCACCCCCGGATAAGGATATTGCCTGAAAACTACCACCTTTGAGGGGACAAATCAATCAGTAAACCGGTTGGGCAAACGGCTGATCCGCTCATGGACGGGAGGGCAGAGTCCTTACGCATCAGGGCGCAGGCCTGGACCATCTCCTTCTCACCCTTTAAGGAGCCTGTCTATCTCGTCGAGCATCTTATCCCTGTGCGTCCCCGCCCAGTAGACGCGTCCGCACCTGAGGCAGGCCGAAAACCTCTCCTGTGTACTGTAGACATACGGGGGGACCTTATCCTCGACCGCTTCCTTCCCGATATCCTCAAGTAGAGTATTGCACCTTAAACACCTGGTCAGGGCAAGCCCCGCGCTTACTCCGTAGATTCCTGCGACTTGTCTCAGCTGCGCCCCCACCTCGTCCCCGGTGATAAAGAGGCAGCGTCCACGGGCCCTTCTGCGCTTTACCAGGAGCGTGTCCCTGGTGAGTATTATCCTGTGCTCTTCGAGCGCCCTCTCCACAAGCTCTTTATCGTCAATGGAGCTTGAGTACTCGACATCATAGCCGAGCGTGCGCATCCACCTGGCGAGACTTCCGAGCATCGAGTCAGCGAAGAACCTGACCGTATCAGCTCCTGAACCGGCCTTCTCTCTCATAAAAAACCCGCCATGCCAGAATACCCCGACGGTATCGGTATAATAGGGATCTTGAGCCTTAAGAGCGGCGTCATTGCAGCAAAACGGGACCAATGGAAATGGAAGAAGAGTTCTTACGTCAAATAGGGAACCCTGAGCGCAACCGCGGAGCGGTTGCGCTCAGGGTGAGATCGATTTTTTTAATATTTCCTTCGGGTTGAACTGAACCACTACCGCCTGGAAGGCGGTAGGTTCAAAAGTTCTTGTCGGCTGAAAGCCCGACTGAATTTCCCCCTTTCCTAAAGGGGGACAAAGGGGGATTATAAGTCGGCTGTTTTAAGATAATCTCCCCTAACCCCTCTTTAGTAAAGAGGGGAACCCGAATATCCCTGCCTTTTACATTAGAAGACGCAATTTTCCGGCTCTGCGTGGACAACCGGAAAGTTGATGACCACATAGACGCACTGGAAGTTTTCGCCTGTAAGGCGAGGGATTTTAGATCCCATTGTGAGACATTAAGCGCGGCTTGCCGCGTATATAAAAACAGACCTCCCAACGGGTACCCCGCTGGCAAGGCTTGCGGGGTGGTTCATGGGCAGGCGGCCGGAAAAAACCTCAGCCGAAAAAGACCTGCGCGGCCTTGAACATCTCCATGTCGACGGTCTTTAGTTTGCTGGTGGCCTCCTCAAGCGTGATATCGACGATCTTGTTGCCCTGAAGCGCCACCATCCTGCCGAACTTGCCCTCGTGCACAAGCTCTATCGCCCTCAGTCCGTACCTTGTGGCCAGAACCCTGTCGTAGGCCGTGGGCGTGCCTCCGCGCTGCAGGTGTCCGAGGACCACGTGCCTGGACTCAAAACCGGTCTTCTTCTCTATCTCCCTGGCGAGAAACTCCCCGATGCCCCCGAGCTTTACGTGGCCGAAGGCGTCGGTCTCCCTGTCCTTCGTTATCATGCCCCCGGTCTCCCTGGGAACGGCGCCTTCGGCGGCCACTACGAGGCTGAAGTTCTTTCCGGCAGCCTTTCTCTTCTTTACGTGGCCGCAGACCTCGTCGATGTCGAAGGGTTTCTCGGGGATGAGTATCACGTCGGCCCCTCCGGCGATCCCTCCGTATACGGCGATCCAGCCGGCGTGCCTGCCCATGACCTCCACGACCATTACCCTCTGGTGCGCCTCGGTCGTCGAGTGGAGCCTGTCAAGGGCCCATGTGACGATGCTTACGGCGGTATCGAACCCGAAGGTGAAGTCCGTTCCCGACAGGTCATTGTCTATCGTCTTTGGCACGCCTATGGTCTTTATGCCCTTGCTGTAAAGTTTCGCCGCCACGCCGAGGGTGTCATCCCCTCCTATGCATATTACGGCGTCAAGCTTAAGTTCGTTGATGTTCCTTATCACGGCCTCGGCGTCCCTGGCGGACTTCATGGGGTTGGTGCGCGAGGTGCCAAGTATTGTCCCCCCGAGCGGAAGTATCCCCGAGACGGCGTCTTTCGTAAGCTTCACCGTGGATGGTTCGACAAGTCCCTTCCAGCCGTTTTTAATCCCCGTAAACTCGTAACCGTACTGAAAACCCTTCTTGACAACGGCCCTTATGACGGCGTTGAGTCCCGGGCAGTCTCCGCCTCCGGTAAGAATACCTACGTTCATAAATTACCCTCCGTTCTGAATTGTGTCCCGTTAAGGTCGATATCGGTTCATACGCGGTTAAGCCGGACCCGCGGCGTCGGCAAGCGGGAGCCTGACGGTGAAGGTAGAACCCTTGCCGGCCTCGCTTGCCGCCTCAAGGGTGCCGCCGTGGGACTCGGCTATCTCTTTGCAGATGCTCAAGCCAAGGCCGGCGCCGCCGACGTCCCTGGTACGGGCCTTGTCCACGCGGTAGAACCTGTCGAATATGTACGGGAGGTCCTCCGCTGAGATCCCCACCCCCGTGTCCTTTACCCTTACTACGGCCTTGCCGTCCTCTTCATCGAGCGAAAGCTCGACATGACCGCCGTTAGGGGTGTATTTTACGGCGTTGTCTATGAGGTTAAAGAGAAGCTGGCCGATCCTTACCTGGTCCCCGTACACGACGAGGTGCCTGTTTCTCAGGATAGCCAGATGTACGCCGCTGTCAAGCGCGAGGCGCCTGAAATGCTCGAACCGCTCGGTCAACGCCCTGTCGAGGCTGACCTTCTCCCTGGGAAGAGCCTCCCTCTCCACGTCCATCTTGGCGAGATCGAGGAGGTTTCTTACTATGTAGTTCATCCGGTCTATCTCCTCGAGGCTGCTTCTGAGGGCCTCCTTGAGGTGTACCGGTTCGCCCTTGCCACGGAGCGCTATCTCCATCTCGCCTTTGAGTATGGTAAGCGGGGTCTTAAGCTCGTGGGAGGCGTCAGCCGTGAACTGCTTTATCTGCTTGAAGGACTTCTCAAGCCTCTCTATCATCTCGTTTATCGTCGAGGCGAGCCTGCCGATCTCGTCCAGGGGCACGGCTATATTAAGACGCTCGTTCAGGTTCTCGGCCCCGATGCGCCTTGCCATGTCGGTTATCTCGGCAACGGGTTTCAAGGCCTTTCGCGCTAAAAACCAGCCGACGGCCGAGGCCGTTATGACGGCGAGTATTATCGCCGGTATGTATATGGAAAAGAGCGACTGGAAGACCTCCTGCACTCCCTCCAGCGAGTCTCCGACCTGGATTATCGCTACCATCCCCTTCTGGTTCAATATGACCGGCAGCGTAATGACCCTCATCGGGTATTTCCCGGCGATGCTCACCACCTCGTATGAGGTCAGCCCCTTGAGGGCGGCGTGATACGTGTCCTGGGAGATAGGCAGCGTCGTGTTCTCGAGGTTCGACGACTTCGCCAAAACCGTGCCGTGCGCGTCGAGCACCTGTATATAGTTCCCGCTGGTGCGTATGCCGAAGAACCTCTCAAGTATTATGTCGAAATCGTTCGGGAGGAATATCTGTCCGGTCGGTTTAAGGACGGTATGCACCATCATGTTGGCGACGGACGTTATCTGGTTGTCGACCCGGTACATGAATATCTTGAAGAGCGAGTACGAGAACGCCACGCCGAAGCCTATGAGGCTTACGGTCAGAAGCGTCACGTACCAGAAGGTGAGTCTTGTGCGGATGGAAAATGCCATTGAGGGTACAAAACCGGGGTTCGCCGTTTTTCAAGCGCCCTTTCGTACAAGGGGCGCAGGCGGCCGTTGATGGTGTCGGGGGCGTTTTTCAGCGCCCCCGAAGACTTACTCGCCGATCTTCTTGAGTTCGGCGAGCGACTTTATTATGATCTCTTTCCTTTTTATCTCCAGGATCCCTTCCTCCTTGAAGCCCTTGAGAAGCCTTATGGAGGTCTCCTGCGTTATCCCTAAAAGCTCGGCTATCTCAAGGCGCGAGAGCTGAAGGTTGAGTTTCGTCCCGCCGTCGCACTTGACGCCGTACTCGCTCGCGAGCGTGAACAATAGGTGCGCCAGCTTCTCCCTGGCGTTCAGAAGACCGAGGTTCCCGATCCTCTCGTACGCATGGTTCAGCTCGTGACCCATCGCTATGATGAGCTTTTTAGACACCGACGGCTCCCTCTCAAGTATCTTGAAGAAGACGTCTTTGCCGATGTAGCAGAGCTCGCAGTCCTCCATCGCCACGGCCGTGTTGGTGTATATCTTCCCGTCGTAGAAGACCTCGAAACCCAGGAGGTCCCCGGGGTTAAGTATCTTTATTATCTGCTCCTTGCCGGTGCTTGAAGACCTTACGACCTTGACCCTGCCGGTGCGTATGATGTAGAGCCCCGTGCACTCATCGCCCTCCATGAAGACCACCTCCCTTTTGCGGTGGGAGGATATGACGACGACGTCCTTGAAGGCGTCGAGCTGGCTGGCGTTAAGGCCGGTAAATAGCGTGTTCTCCTTGATATGGCATCTGCAAAGCGAGCAAATGGATTTGTCAATCACTACTGTCATAACACTCTCTACGCCAGGGTTCCGTTAAGTGAAACTCAGTTGAGCGCCGCGAGGTCCTTTTTCACGCCGAGTTCTTTAAACGGGAAGTCACCGCGGTAAGGGACCACCGCGAGGCTTACGTCCCTTAACCCCTCGATGTCTCTTATCAGGCCCACGACCTCGCCGTTTGAAAGGGAGTCGCCTGTCCTCCAGTCCACGGTCTGAAGCTTTATAAGGACCCTGTGGGCGTCTCCCACGGCATCTGTTGCGTCTTTTACCATCCGGGCAATCATGGCGCGTATGTCGCCGGGCTCCTTGTTGAGCTCTTCACCCATCTGCCTGTGATACGCCATTACGGAATAATAGTCAAAATCTTTCTTGAGCGCCTCTGAAAGGTCCTGGGAGAGCCACGCAAGGGCATACGGAGGGTTCGTCAGCGACTCATACATGAGGTTTATGGCAAACCTGGCTTGAGGCCTTTTCCGTTTCACAACGGTCCTGAGCCTCTCGGCCACGCTTAGAAGCTGCCTGTTCTTCACCGACGACCACCGCCAGAAAAGCCTTGTGTAGTGCACCTTGCCGGGGTCGGTCTCCGACCTCAAGTAGAGGGACTCGGGGTCCAGTCGGCCCACGGCGTCTTTTCCGTAGAGCGCCTCCGCGGCAGGCCCGAAGCCTTCGTTGTGCCTCAAGACCAGGTCGTCCTGAAAAAGGACTCCGTCTATGTCGTTGTCCGCCAGGTCCGAGTATATCGCCTCGAGCCTTTTCACGGCCTCCCCGTTAAAAAGGTCCAGCCCCTTGCACCTGTAGAACCTCCGTGTCGACATGTCGTAGCCCCTGCAGGCCAGTCCGTTATCCCCCTCCACGCCGTAATCGGCGTACCTGGTGGTCATCCACGCGAATATCTTAAGTCCGTTCCCGTGCGCGAGGTCGGCGAGCGCCGGCAGTATGTCGTCCACCACCGGGGCCAGGGCGGTGCGGAAGTACACGCCGCGCTGCGAGCCGTGCCTTGCCAGCGGGTAGTACCTGTCGTTGTAGTTGTGGAACGCCCTCACTATTACGGTATCAATACCGGCTCTCTTGAGACGCTTTAGTTCGGCGTCTACCTCGCCCCGGTTTCTCCCCTCGAAGAACATCACCTGTACCGCCCGCATCGCCGGGCGTATATCACGCAAGACCGGGAGCCGGGACCTCTCGGTCCTGCTGTCCCTTAACTTCTCCTCCGCCTCCCTTATCCTGACCTCGGCGACGAGAGCGAACGGGCTGTCCTTGAAGTTATTCAAAAAGAGCTTGAACTCAACGACCGCCTCATTGTACCGGCCGGCGTGCAGGTAAGCCTCGGAGAGGTTGAACTGCGCCTCCGGGATAAGGGGGCTTGCCGGGAAGTTCTCTATGAGCCTTGAGAACTCACGGGCCGCCACCCGGTATTCGCGCTCGTCCATAAGGAACCTGGCGTAGTTGAACTGGCCGATGTCCGTGAAATAGGGTTTATCGACCTGAGAGGCCGCCTCTTTGCCCATAACGGAAAAAAGGCAGAAAACGGCCAGTAAAACCGACTTAAAGAGCGTACGGGACCGCGGGAACGGTTTTTTCGCAAACCGCTTTGTAGGATTCATCCAGCCATCCTTGTCCGCTGGAAAGGCCTCTGGCGCCGGTCCCGAAGATTTTTTAAACCTTTTTATTATAACAAAAAACACGGAATTCATCTATGGATAAAATCCCCCGTACAAAAATATCTCTTTGGAATCATTGAGTTTTTAATAACAAAATTCCCTGTAGCTTGAAACCCTCCCCATCGATGGGGGAGGGTAGGGGTG
>JACRCH010000118.1 GCA_016219115.1 Deltaproteobacteria bacterium | reverse complement strand
TCATCAGGGACACAACAGTGTTGGTGAGAAAAATGAGAAACCAGGAGGTGAAGTGGTAAAATGGATATAAGAGCTCAACTTTCAATGAGTTTTCACATGGACAAGTGCATCGGCTGCCATACATGCAGCGTGTCCTGTAAAAACGTATGGACAAGCCGCAGAGGCGCCGAGTACATGTGGTGGAACAACGTAGAGACAAAGCCGGGCGCGGGTTATCCGCTGACCTGGGAAGACCAGGAGAGGTACAGGGGCGGCTGGGAAGTCTCCGGCGGAAGCTTAAGGCTTAAGCTTCTCAAGGGGCCCGGCAAGATCAGGTCCCTTGCGAACATCTTCTTCCAGCCGAACCTGCCGACCATAGACGACTACTATGAGCCGTTCACGTTCGACTATCAGAACCTCTTCAACGCCCCGGCCGGCGATGACCAGCCGGTAGCGAGACCGAAGTCCCTTGTGACCGGCGAGTTCATGGAGAAGATTGTCCTCGGACCCAACTGGGACGACGACATGGGCGGAAGCCCTCTTTACGCCTCGAACGACCCTAACTTAAGGGGGCTTTCTGACTCGCAGAAGGAGATGCTGACGAAGTTCCATAAGCTCTTCTTCTTCTATCTCCCGAGGATCTGTAACCACTGCCTCAACCCCGCGTGCGTCGCTTCCTGCCCGTCAGGCGCGATCTACAAGAGGGGCGAGGACGGTATAGTCCTCATCGACCAGGACACATGCCGCGCCTGGAGATTCTGCGTAAGCGCTTGCCCGTACAAGAAGCCCTACTACAACTGGGCAAACGGCAAGTCGGAGAAGTGTATATTCTGCTACCCGAGGACGGAGACAGGGCAGCCCAACGCCTGCGCCCATGCCTGCACAGGCAGGATCAGGTTCGTCGGAGCGCTCTTCTATGACGCCGACAGGATCGAGGAAGTGGCCAAGTCGCCCGAAGACAGGATCGTCGAAGCGATGAGGGAAATAGTCCTTGACCCCAACGACCCGAGGGTAGTGGAAGAGGCCAGAAAGGCCGGAATCGACGAGAACTGGATAAGGGCCGCGCAGGACTCCCCCGCTTACAAGCTCTTCAAGAAGTGGAGAATCGCGATGCCCAACCATCCTGAGTTCAGGACGGTTCCGATGAACTTCTATCTCCCGCCCCTTTCACCGATCCTTCACAACGCGAAGGCGGAGAACGGCGGAGTGTTTGACCCCGAGTCAGTGGAGTTCTTCACCTCCATAGACAAGATGAGGGTGCCGATCAGGTTCCTGGCCAATATGCTCTCAGCCGGCAACGAGCAGGTCGTGCTCGAGTCCCTGAAGAAGCAGATGGCCGTCAGGCTCTACATCCGTCAGCAGAGGGTGGGCGATATCGGTGACGCGGCAGCCAAGGCAGCCCTTTCATCGGTGGGCCTCACGGCTGAGGACGCCCTGGACATCTACAGGTTGCTCTCACTCGGTACTTTCCAGGAGAGGTTCGTGATCCCGGAGACGCACCGCGAGACGATGACGACCGTGGACCCCAGGACCATGTACGAGAAGAGGGGAACCGTAGGCTTCGGCGCTAAGAAGAAGGAATTCCCTGCGAGGACCTGGTAATAAATGGGAACAGGAACGGGCAAGAATCTGTACGCGCACCTTGCGGGCTTGCTTGAGTACCCCAGGGAGGATATAAAGATCAAAGCGGAGGAGTGCATAAAGGCATTCTCCGCCGAGACCAAGTATCCTCCCGAGGTGCTCGGAGAGCTCAAGAAGTTCCAGAAGGACCTGGAGCATATACCCCTTGATGAACTTCAAGGGGTATACTCCTACACCTTCGAACTTACGAGCGACTTCACGCTGGACCTCGGCTACCACATATATGACGGGTTCAAGCGTTCAAACAGCCTGGCTTCGATAAAGGCGATGTACAGGGAGCAGCACTTCCCGTTTGAGGAGTATGCGAAGGGGGAACTCCCTGATAACCTCCCGGTGGTCCTCATGTTCCTCGGTTTCCTCGATGACGAGGCCCTGAGGAAGAACTTCAGGGAGACCTTCGTGATCTTGGCGGTGGAGAAGTTAACGAGAAACTTTGAAAAAAATCACAAGAACATCTATAGCCACCTCATCAGTGCCATCTATAGAGTCTTAGACAAAGATGTTAAGGAGGTCAAATAAATGAACCAGTTTCTGTTTGGCGGAATGCCGTACGTGCTGTTGATGACAGCCATCGTCGGTGGCATATGGCGTTACACAACAAATAAGTACACATGGTCTTCACAGTCCTCGCAGTTCCTCGAGAACAAGACTCTGTTCTTCGGGTCGTTCCCCTGGCACTACGGTATCATCGTCGTCCTCCTGGGACACATAATCGGCCTTATCGTTCCCAGCGCCATCCTCGGCTGGAACTCCGTGCCGGTTAGGCTTTACATCCTTGAGTTGACGGCCCTCGCCTTCGGTTTCCTTGCCCTGTTCGGTCTTCTTGCCCTTATCTACAGAAGGCTTACGAACACAAGGGTAAAGGCCCTCACCAGTTCCTGGGACGTCCTTGTGCTGATCGTGCTCCTTATCCAGGTCTTGACCGGCCTCGGAAACGCGATCCTCTACAGGTGGGGTTCCAACTGGTATGCCGGAGCGGCTGTACCCTGGATGTGGTCGATCTTCAAGCTTGACCCGAATGTTCAGTATGTGGCTAACCTTCCGCTCATCACGAAGACCCACATATTCAACGCGATGATCTTCATCGGCCTTATCCCGTTCTCAAGGCTGGCGCACTTCGTGGTCATCAACCCCTACAAGTACCTCGTAAGGCCTTATCAGGTCGTAAGGTGGTACAGGAGGGGCGGCCCGACAGTAAACATCGTACAGTACAAGTAATTAACAACGGGGGTGGGCCTTCAGGCCCACCCCTTTTTTTGAGAAAACAGGCCCTGCTGATATCGACTGCAAGCTCCGCTGCTGACGGGAGTGTTTTATAAAAGGTCAGTTATATTTATAAATTTTAGTCGTCTAAAAAAATGTTTTAAAGGAGTATCTAATGGCAAAGATAACAAAATGGGAGCCGGAGAACGAACAGTTCTGGCGCGAGACCGGCAGCGGGATAGCGTGGCGCACATGCGGCATAACCACGTTCTCGCTGTTATTTTCGTTCGCTACGTGGTTTGTCATGAGCGCCGTGGTTGTAAGGCTTCCCAACATAGGCTTCAAGTTCACCGTTATGGAGCTCTTCTGGCTCGCGGCGATACCTGGGCTCGCGTCCGGTATATTGAGGTTGATACATTCTTACTTTATCCCAGTCCTTGGAACAAGGCCGGTCATAAGCATAGCGACCATCATTAAGCTTATACCGATGGTCTGGCTTGGTTTCGCGGTTCAGGACCTGAACACGCCGTGGTCCACCTTCATGATAATCGGGTTCTTAAGCGGTATGGGTGGCGGTGACTTCTCATCGTACATGCCTTCCACGAGTATTTTTTTCCCGAAAAGGCTGCAGGGTGTTTCAATGGGCATCCAGGCAGGCATAGGCAACTTCGGGGTTAGCGTTGTCCAGTTCGTAACGCCGTGGATTATAGGCGCCGCTGTCCTCGGTGGCGTCGTTGGCGGGCCGCAGGTCTTCACAAAAGCCGACCCGATCAAGGGCGCGATAACGGTTACGAAAGCCAACGGTGTGGTTACGGACGTAGTGGTCAATAAACCGGACCTAGCTGCCGCGATAGTTGTTACAAAAGACGGCGGAGTTGTAAAGGACGTAGTGCTTCAGGAAACCGATGCGGTCAAGGCCCTGAAGGAACAAGTTACGAGAGACGCCTCTGGCAAGATCACGGCGGTGACGAAGACCGAGGGCGTAAAGCTCGAGGTCAAGAAGAATGACGCCGGCGCCGTTACGGACCTGGTGATCAAGAAGGGCATCAAGAAGGGCATGTGGGTACAGAACGCCGCGTTCTGGTATATCCCGTTCCTCATCCTGGCCTTCATTCTCTGCGCGATATTCCTCAGAAGCATCGAGATGAAGGGGACCGGCTTCAAAAAACAGTTTGAGATCCTGAGTACCAAGCAGAGGGCGCTCACGCATACATGGAATTGCACGATAACCTATATAGGGTCATTCGGTTCGTTCTCCGGTTATGCGGCCGCGTTCCCGATGATGATAAAGGCCATCTACGGCGGTTTTGACGGCGCGCCAGACCCGTTGAAGTACGCCTTCTTCGGCCCGCTCATCGGCGGGCTCGTACGCGCTCTAACCGGCCCCGTATTTGACAAGATCGGCGGAAGCAAAGGCATGTTCTGGTGCTTTTTAGGTCTGATCGCCGGCTGTCTGGTCCTTATATTCGGCGGGCTCGTTTCGCCGACTTCGCTCGACCAGTTCCCGATGTTCGTCTACACAATGCTCTGGATATTCCTGATGACAGGCATAGCCAACGCCGCGACCTTCCGTCAGTACCCGATAGTGTTCGCGTATTCGCCGGCCAAGGGAGCGCAGATGTTGGGCTGGACAGGCGCGTGGGCGGCTTTCGGTCCGTTTATCTTCACCAGCCTCATCGGCATGTCAATAACCAAGACCGGCAGCGCCGGCACATTCTTCGCAGGCGCCATAGTCTTCTATGCGTATGCCTTCATCCTGAACTGGTGGTACTACACCCGCAAGGGTGCCGAGAGGTATGACTACGGCAACAGCGGGGGCACCTGGTGGGACAAGGCCAAGGACACCTGGCAATGATCAGTCCGCCCGTCACGGCTGCGTAATACTGCCGATAGTCGAGTGGACCGGCCGGACATCAGTTGCCTGCCGTAAATGTGGCGTAACTGACAAACATGGGGGAGGAGTCTTCTCCCCCATGTTTTTTTGTTTCCGGCCCGAAGCCATGTCCAGGCCTTGAGGCCGCGCCTGCTGGCGTTAATTATGACTTTGATTGAAGCTCAGGATATGGTATCGTTTAAGACTCGGCTTTTAGCGTAATAAGAAAAACGGAGGACAGGCGATGGTGTCTCTGGATTTTGCGTTGACTCTTGCAGGCATTGCATACGGAGTCCTTTTGATAGCGGCGACTTTCGTAAACAACAAGTTCATTGGGGCTTTCAGGCTCGATACCCTGTTTATGCGAAACCCATCTCCTAACGCCAGAGT
>JACRCH010000116.1 GCA_016219115.1 Deltaproteobacteria bacterium | reverse complement strand
ATGGTGGAGAGGGGAGGATTCGAACCTCCGTAGGCATAGCCAGCAGATTTACAGTCTGCCCCCTTTGGCCCCTCGGGTACCTCTCCGTAACAACGCACAAAATGAAAAAAACCCTTTTTACCGGGCCGCCATATAATCGCTTTAAATTTAAAAATGAGAGGATTATAGTGTTCGGTTCAATAGTGCCGGTGAAAAAAAGGAACAAAACGCAATGATTGCTGTCATATCCGGGATAACTACAGGGCCGAAAGCACAGCCGTATAGCGCCAACGGCTTTACTGCCGTGGGTCTTTCCAGATACGAGCTGCGCTCGTCCAGTGACACAGGGATCGCCCCTCAAGCCCGCCTTTTCAGACGGGGAGTTCCCGCTGAATTTAAAAGCTCCGGAAATTTACTGGAGCTGGCGATGGGATTCGAACCCGCAACCTGCTGATTACAAATCAGCTGCTCTACCGTTGAGCTACGCCAGCGAAAAACTTGGCATTTTTTCAAAAAAGAAAAACGGCAGACTTCTCCTCTTTCAGACGGAAGAAACTGAATTTAAATATATAAAACACAACGGATTTTTTGTCAAGGACTTTTTTGATACGGAGTGCGGCGAAAACCCCAGGGATTTTGAGCCGATACGTCGGGCTTTTGACCGGAACGGGGACTCCGGGCTTTGATCCCGCGCCGCCCGGAGCCCACTTGAACCAGCTTTCCAGGCGAAGTGTTTTTTTAAAAACCTGATGTATCCGGGCTTAAACCGCGCTTGACTTATCCGACAGCATAAAAAGGTACCCATCAATGAACGGGTCGAGCCCTCCGTCAAGCACGGCGTCTACATTACCGGACTCCACCCCTGTCCTGTGGTCTTTTATAAGCCTGTAGGGCTGCATGACATAGGACCTGATCTGGCTCCCCCATGCTATGTCGCGCTTCTCCTTGTGGTACTCCTGCATCTTCTCTTCCTGCTCCTTGAGCTTCATCTCGTAGAGCCGGGCCCTGAGAAGCTTCATCGCGGTAGCCCTGTTCTTGTGCTGGCTTCTTTCGTTCTGGCACTGCACCACTATGCCCGTGGGCATGTGGGTGATCCTTATCGCGGAGTCGGTCTTGTTGACATGCTGGCCGCCGGCGCCGCTTGCCCTGAATGTGTCGACCTTCAAGTCCGCCTCGTTTATGTCGACCTCTATGTCGTCTTCTATCTCAGGATAGACGAATACTGAAGCGAACGAGGTGTGCCTTCTCTTGTTGGCGTCGAACGGTGAAATCCTCACGAGCCTGTGCACCCCCATCTCGGCCTTGAGGTACCCGTAGGCGTACTCGCCGGAGACGGTGAATGTGACGCTTTTCACGCCCGCCTCCTCGCCCGGCTGGTAATCGACGGTCTCGGCGGCGTAGTGCTTCAGCTCGGCCCACCTTAGATACATCCTCAAAAGGATCGAGGCCCAGTCCTGCGCCTCGGTGCCTCCGGCGCCGGGGTGGATCGAGACGATGGCGTTAAGACGGTCGTTCTCCCCGCCGAGCACCCTGCGGACCTCGGCGGTCTTGATCGAACTCCTGGCCTCGTTTATCTTCTCCTCGGCCTCCCTGGCGACCCCGGCGTCGCGCGCCTCCTCGGCAAGCTCAATAAGGACCTCGGAGTCCTCAACGAGGGCGCCTATCTTATCGAGTATCGAAAGGCCCGCGGTTATCACAGCCTTTCTCTTCATGAGCTTCTGTACCTCGGCCTGGTTATTCCATATACCGGGGTCGCTGGAGCGGGCATCTATCTCCCTGAGCTCTTTGAGCTGCTTTTCATGGTCAAAGAAAACCCCGTAACTCGTTGTACTTTCCCTTTACCTCGCCGAGGGATTCCTTTATTTCCTCAAACATCTTCTACCTCCGTCTCCTTAAACTCGTCAATATGAACGCCGTCGATACCGCAATGCAGCCGTACGCGAAAAGGTCTCCCCAGGCCGTATAAAAAGTCGGCCTGCCGTGTCTGAGCCCGATATCGTCAACGAGGGCCGCCTTCTCGAAAAGCTTCGTCTTTTTCCTTACCCTGCCCACAGGGTCTATTATGGCGCTTATACCCGTGTTGGCCGAGCGCAAAAGATATGTCTTGTTCTCAACGGCCCTGAAGATAGACATCTCGAAATGCTGGTAAGGGGCGGATGTGCGTCCGAACCAGCCGTCGTTTGTGATGTTGACCAGGACGGTGGCCCCGTTTTTGACCTCTCTGCGCGCGATATCCGGGAATATCGACTCAAAGCATACCAGGACGCCGATCCCCCCGCCCTCGAACTTTATCGGCAGAGGGCCAGGCCCGGCTGTGAAATCCCCCACCCCGGCCGTGAGCTTTTGAAAAGGGAGTATGGACTTCAGGGGCACATACTCGCCGAATGGCACAAGATGTACCTTGTCGTACCTGCCTATGACCTCGGCCGAAGGCGAGATAAGGTACGCGCTGTTGAAATACTCTATCGAGCCGGTCACCCGATTATAATTATAAGAAGGGCTCCCGGTCAACAGATAACTGCCGGTATCCCTGACGATATCTCCGATAAACCCGCTTTTTACCTTGTCGGCCTCGAAGTAAAAAGGTATCGCCGTCTCCGGCCAAATGATAAGGCGGGCGCCGGCGCTGTGAGCGTTAAGGCTCAATGACCTGTAGACATCCAGCGTCTTCTGCTGATAGGACCTGTCCCACTTCACCCCCTGGTCTATCGAGCCCTGCAGGACCCCGACCTTTATCCGCGACCATGAAGGAGACTCCTTGTCGGTCTGGCTCACGCTTATAAGGCCATAGCTTACGGTGGAAGCGAACATGGCCGCTACAACCAACGCCTCCCTGAGCGGAAGCCTTTCGTTTTTCGCGTAAGCCCTTATGACGAAAAAGAGTCCGGCGTTGACGGCGACTACCAGGAACGATACCCCCCACACGCCGGTGTTGTCGGCTATCTGGATAACGGAGAGGTAGTGCGCCTGCGTGTACCCGAGAGCGACCCACGGGAAGCCCGTAAGGAGGTACCCCCTCAGGTACTCAAAGGCGACCCAGAGCGCCGGGGCAAGAACGCCGCGCGCCGCTACAGAGCCGTCTGAGGCGGCTGAGAAAAACAGGCCGAAGAGGCCCGGGAAGAGGCTTAAGTAAAGCACCATCGCCAGCATCACGAGCACGCTTGCCGTCATGGGCACGCCGCCGTAATGAAACATCGAATGTATGACCCAGTAGACCGTGCCCAGGAAAAAAACGAACCCATAGATGTACCCGAGCGCGAACCCTTTCCTTTTATTCACGCCATCGAGGGCGAACATAAGCGGCACAAAAGAGAACCACGCCGTAAATCCGAGGGAAAAGGGCGGGAACGCCGCTACAAGGAGCACGGCGGAGAGTATGACTAAAGGGATTTTCCTGATCATTTAATGACTGTGAATATCTTGAAGATAAGCAGCGTGAGGCCGAAGCCCAGGACGGACCCCAGGAAGATCTCAAACTTTGTGTGTATGCCGCCGATAAGCCTTGAGTGGCTCACCATGATGGCCATTATAAAGGCGAATATCGTAATAACCGGGTCCAGCGTCAAGAGGCTTATCGAGGTAAAGAGCGAGAACGCGACTGCCGAGTGACCGCTGGGCATCCCGCCGTGCAGGGGAGTGCCCCTGCCGACGGTGGCCTTTAAGACCACTACCGATATGAGAACGAGCAAAAGCGCTACCACGGCTATGTGGCCGGAAAACATCTTTACCTCCCTCAGCCCTATCGCCATAGGTTCATAGAGGTGCTTGGAGAATATCATGTACAGCATGATGGCGACGCCGATGGATGATATCAGGACCGCCCCGGCCGCCACATCCTTGGCGTTCTTGGCGGTTATATGGTGTCTGTCCTCTATGAGGTTTACGGCCTCCTCTATCGCCGTATTCATCATCTCGGCGAAAAGGAGCACGACGACGGAGATGGAAAAAAGAACGAACTCAACGAGCGAAAGTCTCAGAAAAAGGCTCAAAAAGAGCGCCACGGCCGCTATGAGGTAATGGTATCTTACATGCCTCTGCGTCTTGAACGCGTAGAGAATACCCTCTATGGCGCAATTGAGGCTCTCGAACCAGTTTCCCGGCTTTTCTACCTCTTTTAATTCTTTCTGCTTTCCCATTTCCCTTTTCTTGATTATACGAAATCGAGCGAATAGAGTAAGACGGCCGTGACGGCAATCGCCGCGACGACTATCGCTATCGACTTGACCCTTGCTATCCCATGGGTCTTCTCAAGGACGACCACATTTACCGGGATGGACCACAGGCTTATGAAAGTGCCAAGGAACGGGATCATCTGAGTCCACGAGGTTATCGAACCGAGCGCCATCGCCCTGTAGTACTCACCGTAGGCGGCGCGGCCTCCGGCGAGCCTTGCCATGATATGGATCATTCCGGCCACGAAAAAAGAAAGGGCCAGGTTTGTGGCGGCCATTCCGGCTATGAACATCCCGGTTTTGCCGATCGGCGGCAGTCCGTCCTGTATAAAGACGCCGATAGAGATGGCGAGGCCGCCGATAAGAAATACGAGCACCGCCGGGACAAACGCCCTGGTGTCCCTCGACACCTTCACGGCCTCTTCACCGTTCAGTTTTACGATCTCCACTCCGCTTAAAAAGTAGTCCTTCAGTTCCAAACCCACCCCCGTGACCATATTTTTTTGTTCAAGCCAATACGCTCTTTTTAAGAAGCACCATGAGGTCCTCTTCCTTCTCCCTCATCCTTTTGGCCTGACGCCCGCCCTTCACATGGTCGTATCCGATGAGGTGGAGTATCCCGTGGGCGAGAAGCCTTCCGACCTCCAGGCCCTCCGTGACCTCGAAACTTTCGGCCTGGGCCCTGGCGCGCTCTACGGATATCACGACGTCTCCGAGCATGTACGGGTCGTTCAGGGGGAAGCTTAATACATCAGTAGGCTTATCTTTGTTCCGGTATTTTTTGTTAAGCCCCCGGATACCCGTGTCGTCGGTAAGAAGGATACTCACCTCGCAGTCAAGGTATCCCAAGCCTTTTAAGGCGGTCTCTGCCATCTTCTTTATCGTCCCCCGCCGGATTTTCGTCCCCGGAGAGGTCCTGACCAGCACCTTCAAGCCTGTCCTCCTTTAATATGCGCGTCGGCTCCGGATAGCTTATCCTCTGGTGGTATATGCCGACGAACACCCTGTTGAAGCTCTGTGTTATCAGATTGAGGTCCTTCAGGGTAAGCTCGCACTCGTCGAGCTGGCCGTCGGCGAATATCTTGTTGACTATCTTCTGCGTAAGCCACCGGATCTTGTCCGGGGTCGGGTCAGGGAGGGTCTTGCTGGCGGCCTCTATGGCGTCGGCGAGCATCACAAGCCCTGCCTCCTTTGTCTGCGGTTTGGGGCCGTGGTAGCGGAACTCCTCCTCGTTGACGGCTCTGCCCAGGGGCTCCTCCATGGTCTTGGCCTTCTGGTAGAAGTACGAAATCAGGGAGGTGCCGTGGTGCTGGCTTATCACATCCGTTATCTCGGAGCCCAGCCTGTACTGCCTGGCAAGTTCCACGCCCTCTTTGACATGGCTTGTGAGGACCAGCGCGCTCATCGACGGGGCGAGATCGTCGTGCTTGTTCTCATCCGAGATGTTTTCGATGAAGTACCGCGGCATCTTGGATTTTCCGATGTCGTGGTAGTAGGCGCTCACCCTGGCCAGAAGCGGGTTGGCATGGATGGATTCGGCAGCCGCCTCAACAAGGGTCCCTATTACTATCGAGTGGTGGTAGGTCCCCGGGGCCCTCATCGCGAGCTCCTTGAGGAGCGGATGGTCCATCCTTGAAAGCTCCAGCAGCCTTATGTTCGTCGTGTACTGGAAAGCGCTCTCAAGCACCGGGGCTATGCCTACGGCGAGCACCGCCGTGATAAGTCCGTTCAAGACGCCGGCAAAGACGAGAAAGACCGGCTCGGAGAAGGTCGACCCTCCCTTTATAAATGCGATGCTCACGAGGGTGAGACTGTTGACGGCGCCCACCACAAGGCCGGCCTTTATGACGATAGACCTGTGCGTGCAGTGGCGAACCCCCATGGCGGCCGTCACGCCGCCGATGAGAGTGTAGGCGGCCATATCGAGAGACCCGCCCATGAAAAACCCGACGATGATGGATGTCACGGCGGTAAAGACAAGCGCCGTCTCGGAGTTTAAAAGTAGGCGCACCAGCATCGGCCCCGCCGCAACGGGTATCAGGTACTTATACACCGCTGTGGGGACTGCCGGGAAAAGCTCCTTCATTATGAGGGCGGCTATGTCGGAGGACCTCATGAGGACAAGCACGCCCATGAAGACCACCGCCATCAGGAGCATGTCCTTGGGGAGCGTGGAAAACTTCCTTATGTTTTTCGCCGCGAAGAAGTACCCTATGGCCATGAAGACGGCCGTGAAGACAAGAAACCCTGTCATCGGGATTATCAGTTTTTTATGCTTGAGGGACTCCCCTATGAGGGCGAACTTCTTAAGGTCGGTCTCAGTCACGATCTGACCGTCCCTTACGATTATCTCGCCCTTTTTGATGGAGATGTCCCCTGAGGTTATGGTGACCGGGGACTTCATGTCCATTATCGCCACATCGCCCGGCTTGTACTTGAAACCGAAAAATGTCAGCGAAGGCAAGAACAGAACGGCGGACAAACCGATGATGACCGCGAGGAGTATGAGTTTGTTGAGGCCTGAATCCCCGCGGCCGAGCCTTTCCCAGGAGAAAAGCCTGTTTTCACTGGACGCCTGATTCATTCCTCCTCCGATGCCGTGTAGACCTTTTTCCTGGCCTCCATCCTCTCAAACGCCTTAATTATCCTCTGCACGATGGGGTGCCTTACCACATCGGCCTCGGAGAACTGGATGAACTCCATGCCTTCGACGTTCTGGAGTATCTTTTGCGCCTCGACAAGGCCTGATGGCTTGGCCAGCGGCAGGTCTATCTGTGTTATGTCTCCGGTCACAACGGCCTTCGAGCCGAACCCGAGTCTCGTTAAAAACATCTTCATCTGCTCTATGGTGGTGTTCTGCGCCTCGTCCAGTATCACGAACGAATCGTTGAGCGTTCTGCCCCTCATGAAGGCGAGCGGGGCCACTTCGATAGTGCCCCTCTCAAGAAGCTTCTGGGCCCTGTCGTAGTCCATCATGTCGTGGAGCGCGTCGTACAGGGGCCTCAAGTAAGGGTCGACCTTGGCGGCGAGGTCTCCGGGCAGAAACCCCAGCTTCTCTCCCGCCTCGACTGCCGGCCTGGTAAGTATGATCCTGTCGACCTCTTTAGCGCTCAGGGCCGCAACCGCCATGGCCATCGCCAGATAGGTCTTGCCCGTGCCGGCCGGGCCTATGCCGAAGACTATGTCCGATTTTCTGATGGAATCGACATATCTTTTCTGAGAGACACTCTTGGGGGCTATTGCCTTTTTCCTGAAAGATACATAGACGGTGTCCATGAAGACATCGGCCAGGCGCACGTCTTTGTCCGACGATACCATCCTGACCGCGTAATCGATGTCGTGGGGGTACAAAGAGTAACCCTTCTCCAGAAGGCCGTACATCTCGAGTATAAGCCGCTCGGCGAGTTCGGTCTTCTCCGCAACGCCCGAGATCGTCACGAGCGAGCCGCGGGTATTAAGCTCAACGCCCAGTTTTTTCTCGAACCTCAAGAGGTTCTCGCCGCCCTCGCCGAAAAGGCGCGCGGCCAGGCCGTTGTCCTCGAGGTTTACCTGTTTTCTGATCTTTCCGTTATTGTCCAATTAGTCTTTCCCGGCGCTTTTCATGGACTGTACACCATGGCGCGGGCATCGGTATTTTAAAATCGTCAAGACCCATAAAAACAGACCGCCGTCACCACCAGCCTCAAAGCCCGTGGACCAAGCATCATATTAAATACTATCATAATACACAGTCTTTTGCAATCAGGCTTAAAAAGGTATTCCGTTGTTTATAGTGAATCTCCGCCGACAGGAGTCGGCGGTTTCTTTGGTTACAAGCCTTCGGCTTGGGTCCTTCGAACAGCCTATTCATCACCAGACAGGAGTCTGGTGTTTTGACGGCTAAGTGAAACTCCGCCGACAGGAGTCGGCGGTTTCTTCTGTCACAAGCCTTCGGCTTGGGTCCTTCGGACAGCCGCTCCATCACCAGACAGGAGTCTGGTGTTTTATGCGGCCAAATAAAAAAAGCCCCTGAAAGGGGCTTTTTGAGTTTTTATGCAGAGGCTGCTGTTAAACAGTAGCCATCTTCTCGATATGCAGGTGCCGGGGCTCTACGGAGCTCTCCTTGACAAGGGTATCCGTCATGTGCCACCTGCCGGGTCTCTTGAGTATCTCATTGACCAGCCTGTGGTTGAGTCCGTGACCGGCCCTGTGGGCTATAAGATGGCCTATGACCGGGGCTCCGAGAAGCGATATGTCGCCCATCATGTCGAGGACCTTGTGTCTTACGAACTCATCCGGGTATCTTAACCCGTCTTCGTTGATGATCGAGGTATCGCCTATCGCTACAGCGTTATTAAGGGAGGCGCCTTTGGCTAATCCGTTGGCTCTCAGCATCTCTAAATCCTTAAGAAACCCGAAGGTCCTCGCGCTTCCAACCTCCTGCCTGAAGACTTCCCTGGAGAACAACTTCGAGAAAGACTGCTTGGTGAGGAACGGATGCGAAAAATCGATGCTGTAGTCTATCGAGAACTCCGCTTCCTCCGCTGGAAGAAGAAGTACATACTTATCGCGGTCCGCGACCTTTATCGGCCTTGTTATGACTATATACTTCCTGGGGGCTGAAAGCCATGTAAGCCCCGCCGACTCTATCATGTCGATGAAGTGCGATGCGCTGCCGTCCATGATCGGGACTTCAGGGCCGTCGAGCTCCACAACGGCGTTGTCGACCCCGAGGCCGTAAAAGGCCGAGAGGATATGCTCAACGGTAGAGACCGTCACTCCTTTTGCGCCAAGTGAGGTGGCATAGCTGGTGGCAACGACATTCGATGACTCGGCCTTTATCGCCGGTGAGCCGGGTATATCCTTCCTTATGAAGGCTATACCGGTGTCCTCTGCCGAGGGGAGTATCCTCATGTTCACGGCACACCCGGTATGGAGGCCGATTCCTGAAAACTCTATAACATTTCTTAGGGTCTGTTGCATCTTCATGCTTTTATAATGTAGCAATAAACATGCCATAATCAAACCTCATACATATCAATTAGTTATAAAACAGATGAAGTACTATTTATGTATTATAAATACCACATAACACTATAAAGTCTCTTTTTTGCAACAATCAGCGTCTTGTAATAAGATAAACTACCAGGGAGAGAATGACGCTAATAATGATGGAGGTAGCGAGCGGAAAGAAAAATACAAAGTTGTCTTTCTTATAATAGATATCCCCGGGAAGTCTTCCAAGGTACGGGATCTTCGGGCCGTAAGTCATTAAAAGACCAGCTATGACGATGACTATACCTATGATTATAAGGCTTCTGCCAATCATCTCGGGACTCCTTATAACCAATTATAGCCGTATGGGCAAACCGGTGTCAATAGAGGCGGGTGTCTGAGTGCTGGCTAAAGGCGGAGAGAGTGAACCCTCCCTGGGCTTAAAACCCCAGGGTTTTCAGAACGTTAAAAATAAAAAACAAAGAAGATACGGAGAGATCCCTGAAATAAGCCGTCGGGTTCACTTCTCGATAATGTCGCAGACCGCCGTCTTTATATCCTTGATGGAGACGGGCTTCATGAAGTACTTAAGGTTATTCTCCCTGAAAAACAGTAACCTGGCCGGGTCCATAGTGCCTGTGAGGAAGACAAACCTTTCTTTTAACGCCGGATACCTCTCGGAAGTCTTTCTGTATAACTCAATGCCGCCCATGAGAGGCATATCGACATCCGTGACTATTACGGAAAAAAAGGGGCTCTTGTTTATCTTCCCGAGCGCCTCGACCCCGTTTGCCGCGCTCTCCACTGTCCCGACCGGGGAGAGAAATGCCTCGAAGACGTCTATCATTCCCACCTCGTCGTCCACGACGAGGATACTTTCGCCTGAGGGGGCCGGCAAGCTCTTTATCGTCTCGGTGTATCCTGAGTACTCAGGCTTACCCTTCAGAAAGGCCTCGATGCGCACCTTATGCTTCCTTATCTCCACCACGGCCTTGCGGAACTCTCCCGGGGAAACCTTCAGGACGGTTATTGCGTAAAGGAATATTTCGTTACACTCGGAGAACTCTATCGTCACTATGGAGTCGATAAGCTCTGTCTTTGTAAGCTCGCCTGCTTCAAGCCTTTTTTCGCAGAGCCTGATGGCGGTTCCTATTCTGCTCATGGCCTCCACGTCTATGTATATGCCCTGCGGGATGTCAGAAACGCCGCCATAGAGCCCGTAGGCGCCAGAGACCATCTCATAGTGCTTTTTCTCATCCTCGGCAAGATGCCTTAAAAACACAGCGAGTTCCCTGTCGTCTCCGAAAGACTTCAATGCCTTTTCGTAAAACCTTTGTGCGGCCTTTTCGGTGGACTTTACCCACTCGATCGTCTTATTGATCATATGGATACCCTGAAAGCCTTCCCTGAAAGACATATCCTGAGAGCAAGTCCGGCAGGATGCTGCAAGAGTCCTTCCCTGGCTTTTTCAACCAAGACTTGTCCGAAGTGAACTGGTGAACGCCGGAATCCCGCCGGGTGGGTCGGGCTGTTTTTCAACAGCCTGATAGATAATATCAAAATATCCCGTAAGCTGACAACTTGTTTCTAGTCCCCCCTCAGCTCTTCCCCCAGACCGTCTCAGCGGCCTTTTCTACGGAGCGGCCACCGAAATAAAAGATGATCACCGTCTGCATGATCTCCTTGTGTATCTGTGTCAAAGGGATGCCCGGGAACCCGATGTAGGGGGCGAGGACCGTCCAGACGAATATCCCGAGCATGACAAAAGACCAGACCGGCCTGTGTGTCACGGTCAGGACTTTCGTCCATCCCGGCGCGCCTTCGCTTTCCTTGCCGGCGAGTTCGCGCGCCCCCTGGACATCGGCTATGGCTGTCTTATACTCATCGAGCGCTAATTTTCGCGCCTCAAGCTTATGCTCCGCCTTCTCTTTTTCACTCATGGAAGGCGGCAGATACTTATCGGTAATCTTATCCACTATCTTTCCGACTGTGGACTCGATCAGGTCTCCAAACAAAGGTGTCGGCATCTTCTCTCCCGGTCACAGTTCATTCTGAAAGCTCGAAATGGTTCGAGTCCCATCCTACCTCTTTTGCGTAATTCCCTGGGCTTACTCCGAACCTGCCGCCCCATCTGCCCCCCAGTCCCTCCCATCTTTCGCCCAGAAAACGGTAGCGCTCTTTGTCGGTCAGGTATACGCCGTCCTTAAACAGGTTAAGGTCCACCGCGAGCCTGTCGCGGTGCCTTGAGTTCATGGTCTGGCTGCGCCCGGAGTCCACATATAGCCTCTGCTGCTCCTCGGTCCTGTATGCCTCGCCTATGGTAAGCTCATAGTCGTTTTCGTAGGCGAACATTATGAGACTTGCCAGTAAGGGAGGCAATCTTCTCTGCTTTTCCGACATGTCCATCGTTAACACCTCATCTGAAGGTTAGATGGTTCAATATGTATAAGTAGATGTCTTTTATTGCGAGAACCATCAGCGCCCCGCATATCCAGATAAAGACCCTGACGGCGCTTTTCCTGGTCTTCAGGAGGTCTTTAACGGCCTGCTGCTCAGAAGCCGTAAGGTTGCAGGGACTCTGCTTTTCAGCCAGCTTGCTGGCCAGGAACTCGGCTATCGCCTCAAGGTCTTTTTCACTCATCGCAGTGTCTCTGTTTTAATCCTTCCTTACAAACCCCCTCATCTTCATCCCTGCCGGCATATTGACGGTTGAGGGAGCGATAAACTCTGAGGAGGTATCGACCATGAAGTTCTCCATTATATGCTCGGGCCTCTGCACGTTTACGATCACAGGCTTTTTTGTCACCGGGTCCAAAGATACCCTATGACCGCACCCGGCCTCTATCTCCATCGCTGTAAGAGTGTCTATGTTTATGCGCGCCTGGACGCATCCCTCCGGAACCTGACTGTAGACGGTAATTGGCGAGCCGTCTGCGACCGGCAGGGTGTCTGAGCAGTAACACGCACTGATATTCCCTTCAGAATCGTGTAGCACCTCTATAAACATAATTTCCTCCTTAATTTGAATGGTACTGCCAGGCGACAGTGACATTGCCGTCTACCGCGCTCCCGTTCATGTTGAAGTACTGTCCTGCCGGCGCGATCCCTGACCATGCGAGTGAAAAATTTACCGGATTTATGTTGTTGTTGCCGGTTATCCTGGGCATATGCGCGTAGTCGTTGCCCAGCGAGACATAGACGTTTCCGCTCCAGGGGCCGGTGATCGAGTAGCTCCCCTGGACCGTCTTGAGCTTCGCGAGCGTCACGGCGGCGTTGGCGAGCTTTAAAGTGACTACGGTACCGTCAGCCAGCACAACGCTTTTACTGTTCAGCCCGTCGTGGTCGTGGTCCTGTGACGCCGTAAAACCGTTACCGAGCCACTCCTTGAGGTGTACAAGGTTCTGCCTTATCCCCTCCATAAGGGTGGTGTCGATTGGACTGTCGGCGTCCGTCTGTGTCGCGAAGATGTTATTCCATGAATATGTGGGCAGTGCCATTAAACGACCTCCTTACCATATATAATATCCGTCCTTAGTCCCGGCGTTCACCCTGTTTGAGGCATTCCCGATGTAACCGTAAAGCCTCTGTGTCTGTGAAGACGGGCCGTAATCCGGGAAGAGCGCTGCCGGAATAAAGCCGTACACCCGGTACATCTTCGTCTCGACCGCTTCTATAGTCACCTTGCCGCTGGCGAAATCAGGCCTTACGCTTGTTATCATCACTCGTTCTTTCGTCCAGGAACCGTACCCCTTCTCGCACGCGTCATCGGTCGTGATATCTTTCAGATCGGTAGGCTTTATGAAACGCGAATTGAATACTGCGTTATTGATGTCTATCTCCAGCGAAACGCTCGAAGCCGGGTCGCGGTAACGGCTCAGAAGCTTCGTTGCCAGGTTCGCAGCCATCGCATCGCCGTCGAGTGGCGTTACGGTTACGGTGTCGGTCGCGCCCGCCGGCGGCAGATTTGCCGTATTAACTATCACCCTTATGTACCTGGTCTTATCAAGGCTCATGACCTGGTACTTGCCGTCTTTGGATAAGATTACCGCTTCTCCTATCGTCCCTCCGGGGGATGTCCATTGAAGGGTGTTCGAGAGCCTGTTGTAGGCAAGCGTACCGGCGCCAGTCCCGTTAGCCCTGGAGACGTGATAGACCTTAACTCCCCCGATGTTAGTCGTCTTGGCATAGGTACGAGTCCTTATCCATTTGCTCTTTATGGTCTTGGTGCTCGCTTCGTTCCAGAACGACGGCGCCTGAGATGAGGCGTCCAGGGCGATAACGGCGGATTCGAAGTTATCCGTCCTGTCGTTACCGGATTCGTCGTAATCGAAGTAGACCACTATCCTGTTATAGAAGCCGTCCCTGTAGCCGCTCTTCTGGGATACGGACCCCTTCAGTATGTCTGTAGCATCCGTCCACTCCTCAACCTGATCTGCCGGCACCGGGGGCGCAAAGACCTTGTAGCTTATCTTCTCGCCGTCGTGGATGATATATGAGTTGGTCTCGATCTGAAGCTCGTTTAAGTACAGGTTGGCCTCTTTCGGCTCGGTTATGACCCTGTCGAACCTCCAGCCCGAGCTCCACAGGTCGCGTTCGCTGGCGAACTTGGCGGTATCGACATAAGAAGCCTGTATCCCGATCCGGTTCACAAGGATATCCGCCATTACGTCCGCCGGATGCGTGTTCCTGTAATCGAGGTACTGAGTCCCGGAGGGGCTCTCCTGAGGTATCTTGCACGAGGCTTCCGCAAGATCATCCGATACCGTTATCGTGAGCTCATCGCCCTTCCTGGACCAGTCGGTTATAATGCCGGTGAAAGTTGCCGCGTAATCCATGTATGTGAACCCGGGGGAGATGAACCCGTCTTTCCTTGTGACCCTCCTGTTCTTAAGGTAGTTGTCCCTTACCAGGCCCTTGAAATTATCCCTGCCCGATATGACCACAGTAAGCGAGCCCCTTGTCGAGTACCCGCTTTTGGTGTCCAGCTTGTTCTGCATGGAAGAGACTGATTTAAGTACCGGGCTGACTTCCGGAAGCTCGTCGCTGCCTACAGCATAGACCGGCCCGTCCGCCTTGAAGGAGCCGTCCGCACGGTAATGGGTGACCGGAAGGGAGTTCTTCCCGTGATAACCGAACCTCTTTACGCCGCTGTCGAAGGCTACTTCGACTATCACATTAGGAGTGTTCGAACCCTTTTTAATCTCGGCTGAATATCTTGGGGTAAGTGTTATTGCCATTAGTTTACGATTTAAGGTTGATAAGCTATTGTCAGGTTAATTGAATCTCCCCGCGGCAAGGCTTGCATCGAGGGCGCTCGCGATGCTTTTTCACCGTACCGAACCGGTTACACCAACCGCGCCGCCTCAATTGATTATTTACAAATTCCCTTCACTGACCCATATCCCGGAGCCCCCAGAGGCTGTGCAGACCCAGGACTTAGGCTGACCCACTGTCGGGGTTTTATTGTAAACCCTTTGACCGGTTACCCAGGCGCCGCTCGTCGGGGCCGCGGCATAATAAAGGATGTCGCTTCCGAACCTTTTAGTCAGTATCGACCCAACTCCACTTTCGGTATAGCTCAATGAAGGGAGT
>JACRCH010000013.1 GCA_016219115.1 Deltaproteobacteria bacterium | reverse complement strand
CTCCTTCTTTTTACCGTTGCGTTAAATTGTATAGTATCCACTATGACCTTTTGACCTGTTTATAACTCAAGAACCGTGCCATGCTTCACAAAATCCCTCAACAAGGTGATTTACCTGGCTTTTTTGTTGCCGACGCCTTCTCTTCAAAATCACGCTGCCGTTTCACCACCGTTACATTCCGCCCGACCCCTCTTTCAGATCGAGAATAAGCCTTCTAAATCAAGACATTCTGAATGCGTTTCAACATGAAACATTTACTCCCTTTCTGAAACATCACTTTATCTCAAAGAGCCTGTTGACAGCCGGTCAGAACGGGACCCCTATTACATGATCATTATAGAAAATCGTTGATTAAAAAACGGTTAGAGGGAAGAGTGGCCGGGGATGTCTTCAGTAAAGGAGCGCGGGTTCAGGATAAGAGATGACAGAATCACGGCTGAAAACGCATGTCGAACGAAGAGAAATTGTAGACCTCCATGCATTTCTAAGATTCTCCGAAACAAGCTACAGGGAGCTTCAATCACAAAATGCCCTGTAGCTTGGTAAAATCCTCCCCCTTGACGGGGGAGGGTAGGGTGGGGGTGAAAAAATGTTTTCACCCTCCCATCAAGGGAGGGAAAGTTTAAAGAGATACCACGGAGCTTGCTCCGGGGTGGGTCATTCAGACCGGTCTATTTTTTTCGTAGAACCCGCGTTCCGCAGCGAATGAACCCTCCATGGGCTTGAGGCCATGGTATAGGGCCTGTTTTAAAACAACATTGCTTCCACTCAGCTTGGAATCTGCTTCGCTCCAGGCGTTCTTTCATCCCCTGGCCAAAAGCCCGGGGTTTTCTGGCCAGTAAATAAAAAAATCCGGCAAGGCCTGCCTCTCTGGCAAGCCTTGCCGGATTTAGATCGTGTCTTTCCTTATGGGGCAGATAGTCCGGGGAGGGGCCGGCCCCGCAAAGACGCCGTACGGAAAAAATCGGAGCGGCACCCTGCCGCGTAACTCTTGATCCTGCAGAACCTCTCAGGACCGTGCCATAGGCCGCCGCGCGCCTTAAGCCTCAGAACTTCTTGTTCGTCGCGTTATACTTGCCGACGGGTTTTTTGAAGGGGAGGCTTTTGATCAGCCCGAGCGTCTTCGTGTCGTATATCTTGACCGCGCCGTCGTCTTCCCATACGCTCACAAGGGCCCGGCCTCCGTCCTTCGTGAACTCTATGTGCATCGCCTTCTTGCCTTTCTCCGGGACGACCTCTCCGGAGACCTCAAGGGTCTTTTTGTCTATGAGCTGAATCGTATCGGTCCCCGTATCGACCCAGAGATGGGGGATGAGATCGTGGGTCCTCGCGAAAAAACCGGGCCCCTTTATCTTTATCTCTTTTTTGACCGTCCAGGTCGTCATGTCCAGTACCGTTATGAGGGGCTTGCCGATGTGCGGGAAGGCGGCAAAGGCACTCCCGTTCACCTGCCATACAGCGGCCGAGGCGAGGTGCGGCATCCCGGTATCGGACTTTATCGTCCGATAGATCTCCCCTTTCTCGACGTCCACTACCGTTATGTGCGTGCCTTCCCTGGAGGTACCGACGAGGTATCTCTCACCGGGCTCTATGAAGAAGTCCGTGAATGGCTGGTCTATATTTATCTTCCTCACGGCGAAGGTCTTGTCGTCTATGACGAGTATCTCGGGGGAGTCCCTCATGGCTACCACGAACTCGCCCTTGTCCCGGAGGCTGTAGACAGCGCCGAAGGCCCCGTCGGCCTCTATCGTCCTTACGGGCTTCATCGTCGTTGTGTCTATCAGGACGACATTGTCGGGCAGCAGGTTGGCTATCGCCAGGTAGCGGCTGTCGCTCGATATAGCGATGTTCCTGGAGCTTATCCCGGCTCTCAGCCTGCCCGCCTCTTTCAACCCGACGATGTCATACTTGGTGACCCAGCCGTCTCTCGACACTATGTAGGAGAACCTCAAGTCCTTGTCGAACTTCGGCCCGCCGTGTATCGCGCCAGCCCTGATGCTGTCCAGGAGCGTAAAGCTGTCGCCGTCCATGAAGTGGACTTTGCCGGCCCCGCCCTCGACTATCATGAAGAAGTTGGTGAGGTCGTACGGGGACTTTTTGTCGGATGGCGCGTTGTAGCTCACCTTAAGGGTTGAAAGCATCTCGTCCACCCCCCATACCGGCTTTTCGGCCGGGGTCAGCACATAGCTCGCCAGCTCATTTATCTCGCCTTCGCTCAATTGTCCCTTGAAGGCCGGCATGTTCGTCGCCGGCAGCCCGTTGCTTATTATCCCGGCTATATCCTTCTCTTTTTTCCGTCCGAGGTACTCTGGTATCAAAGGGGGAGCGGAGATGCCGTAGCGCTGCGGGTGGTGGCACGAGGCGCAGCGCTTGAGGTATGTCTCTGTTGCGCCTGCCCAGGCGTACGGGGCGGCTACAACGATACCCAGGATCACCGAAAGAGCCTTTGAGATATTCTTCATGGTGTTTTTATTTCCGATATTTTTTTATTTTTTAACGTTCTGAAAACCCTGGGGTTTTAAGCCCAGGGAGGGTTCATTCTCTCTCAGTGTAAATACCCCGCGGCTTGCCGCGCAATACATTAGGCCTTCTTGCGCGCTGCCGCGCGCTTTGGGGCGATTGCTCCTCGCTTGCAAGCCCGCTCGCAACGAATACAGAGGCTTGCTCGCTTGCTTTCCTTTATGCCCGCTTCGCAATGGACCGGGTGTTTTGTTAAAAAATACAAAAGACCTTCTAAAACAGGACATTGGCTGTTTTCAGATACCCCGGAGCTTCTTGCGGGGAGGCTCATTTTGGTCTTCTTACGAGGTCTGTTTCTAAGGGTCCGGCTCAGGGGAAGTACACCGGAGAGCTCTTCTTGAACTCTCTGGTGGAGTGGAGGGCCCGGAAGGACGCCGCCCTGGATACCTTCGAGAGCTCGTCTATTATCCTGTTGAGGTCCTCAAGGGAGTTGCCGTGTATCATGGTATAGAGTTTGTACGGAAACCCGTCGAAGGCAGGCCTTATATAGCAGTGGCTGACCCTTGGGTGCGCGGCCATGCTGTCGGCCGCCTCTTCCTCGCGTTCCTTTTCCACCTCCCACGCGACCATCGCGTTGGCGGTGAAGCCGGCCTTTGCCGGGGTGAGCGCAGCGCCGAAACGCCTGATCACGCCGGAGTTCTTCAGGTCTTTTGCCCTTGCGAGGACCTCTTCCACATCCCAGCCCAGAAGCTCAGCCGCCTTCTTGAAAGGGCTCGGGTCTTTGAATATTTCCTCTTTATGCAATACCCGTATGAGCGCCTTGTCTTTTGAATCCAAGTCTTTCAGTCCTTTATCTTAAGGTCTACCTTCACCTTGTACATCTTCTCGGCAGGGAGATTCCTGATGGGGCCGACCCCGGCTCTGCTGGAGATCTCCGAAAGTATATTCCTGATCGCGTCGTCGGATTCGGCTATCACCGTGAACCAGACATTCGGGCGCCCTTCTCTCAGGTAGTTGTGCGTGACTTCGACAAAACCGTTTATGACCGAGGCGGTCTCCTTGAGCTTATCCGCCGGGACATCGACGGCACACAGGGTGCTCTTGTACCCCATCATCTTCGCGTCGAAGAACGGGCCCACCTTCCTGACTATCTTTCTTTCGATGAGGCTTAATACCCTCGCGTGAGCGTCAGGACCGGTAATGCCGACTGCGCGGCCGATTTCTCCGTATGGGTCCTCAGATACAGGAAAGTCCCCCTGTATGCGGTTGAGTATTGCCTTGTCTATGCTGTCCAGCTCAGAGCCTTTTTCAGCGAAAATGACGCTCATCACATCACCTGAACTTTTCGATTTTTTGGACGGCCGCCTGATCGCCTCTTGCCTGCGTACACACCTGAACCGATAACCAATAACACCGCGGCCCGTCCCTCTCGTCCCTCTCGTCCCTCTCGCCACCTGCCCACCTGCCAACAATTTCATACAAACTGCGCCCAAATTATCACAACCAATGCCACCGCTTCACCGTGTCTGCCCCGGCAAAGCGGATCAACCGAAGGCGGGCGCCTTTTCGGTGACCATCCTGAAGGAGACGGCCTCGAGCGGCTCGTCTTCGAGAGCGTTGCCGCTCTCCTCGAACCAGTTGAGGACCGCGCTCAGGTTAACGACCTCGCCTACCACGAGAAGGGCCGGCGGTTTTACATTATTTTCAAAGGCCTTTTTGGAGATGTTCGAAAGGGTCCCCAAAACCGTCTTCTGCTCCGGAGTGGTGCCCCTGCTGACTATCGCCGCCGGGGTCATCGAGGACCGGCCGTTCTCTGTAAGCTTCCTGGTTATCTCGGAGATATTGGCTACCCCCATATAAAAGACTATCGTGTGGTTCAACTCCGCCAGGGCCCCCCAGTTGAGGTTATCAATCCCCTCGCCCTTCATCCTGTGTCCGGTTATGAAGGTCACGGCGGACGAGTACCTTCTGTCGGTAAGAGGTATCCCGGCATAGGCCGCTACACCCGAGGCGGCGGTGACTCCGGGGATGACCTCGAACGGTATCGATTCGTTGAAGAGATAGGATGCCTCTTCACCGCCCCTGCCGAATATGTAGGGGTCGCCTCCCTTGAGCCTTACTACCTTCTTTCCTCTTTTCGCGTGGGTTGCTATGAGACGGTTTATTTCTTCCTGCGCTCTGGAGTGGTTGGATGATTCTTTTCCGACAAAGACAAGTTCTGCTTGCGGGTTTACGAACTCGAGGACACCATCGCCGACCAACCTGTCGTAGATGACGACTTCGGCCTCTTCCAGAACCCTCTTACCTTTGAGCGTTATAAGCTCAGGGTCCCCCGGCCCGGCTCCTACAAGATACACCCTGGACTGGCTCACGTGACCACATCCTTTCTTAGTAAGCGGAGTTAGTATGGCGATTAAAATATAAATAAAGTTAACTATTAGTTAAAAAATGCTCTGTCAGAGGGCCGAAAGTGTCAGCCCGGAATACCGGAGAAGACCTGTTCAAAAGAGATGGTGCCGGCATGGTCCCCGGAGGTTACAATTGTTACAAAAAACCGGGGAAATCATTTAAGAAAATCGATTTTTTCGTTTGAATTACATTATCACCCGGACGTGACATTGTCAACTGGAAACAATAGTCCTTCGGAGATTTTTTCAGTGGAGTTCGGCTCTATTTTCTGTTAAAATTTTGCCGTGAAAATCATCCTGAAATCAGCCATCCTGTCTCTGGCGCTGACCGTTCTGCCGGTCACAGGGTTTGCCGCCTCAGACGGTTCCCTTTACCTTAAATACTGCTCGGATTGTCACGGCAAAGACGGCCTGGGGGCCAGGGCGCCGGCCCTTAAAAAAGAGGGTCTGCTGCGGACCGTAGGCCTCGATTACTTTATAAACTCGATCACTTTGGGGCGGCCCACAAGGGGTTGTCCGGCCCACGGCGGGACGATACCCGACGAAGAGATCAAGGAGATCGCCGTCTACATTAAGGGCTGGCAGAAGGAAGCCACCCTTGAGGCCCCCGAGCGCGATGTCACGCCGGGGAGGACCGCGAAGGGTGAAGACCTCTTTACGCTATGCGGAGGGTGCCACGGCCTTGAAGGCGAGGGCGCCATGGGTCCGCCGCTTTTAGACCCCGGCTTTCTCGCCTCGATCTCGGATACGGACTTGAGGAGGACGATAATGTGGGGCCGTCCAGGCACCCCGATGAAGGGATACCTTCAGGGGATGGGCGGGCTTGCGACCTTGACCGAAGAGGAGATTGATGAGATTATATCCTACATAAGGTACAGGGAGAGCAAGCAATAGGGGAGAGCCTTTTTCAATCTCCGGCAGGGTGTATGAACCACCCCGCAAGCCTTGCCAGCGGGGTATCCCTTAAACCTCCCCTCCCTTGATGGGAGGGCTGGGCTCCCGTTGCGCTCTTCCGATGCAACGGGAAGCGGGGAGGGTGAAAACATTTTTCACCCCCACCCCCATCAAGGGGGAGGGTTTTACAAGGGGACCCTGTAGCAAGACAGGGAATTCTGTGATTAAAATATCTTTTTGTCATCCGGAAGGATGTCCTGGCAACAGGGGCGGCCGAGAAGACAAACCCGGCTGTCAAATACAACCCTTGAATTTTCAGCGGGCCTCCGGCAACACCACTTAAGGCGATCGAATGCTTAGCGTATCGAAACTACTGGGCTCCGGCCTCTCGGGAAGGGAAACCACCGAGGCGATGAGGTACTCGCGGGAAGACCGCCCCGTGGTCGTCTGGAACATCTCCAGAAGCTGCGCTCTGCACTGCGTTCACTGCTACAACAGCTCCGAAGAGAAAACCTACCCGGGCGAACTTACCACCTCCGAGGCGAAAAGGGCCATAGACGGGCTTGCCGCCTTCAATGTCCCGGCGCTCATATTCTCCGGAGGGGACCCGCTGCTCCGCCACGACCTCTTCGAGCTGATCAGGTACGCAAGGGAAAAGGGCGTCAGGCCGGTATTATCGACCAGCGGAGTAACCATCGACAGGGACGCCGCCAGGAAGATCAAGGACTCAGGGGTCCTCTATGTCGGGGTGAGCCTCGATGGAGGAGAAGAGGTCAACGACAGACTGAGGGGCGTAAAAGGCGCTTACCAAAAGGCCCTCGACGGGATGCGGTACTGCCGGGATTCGGGGCTCGTCGTAGGAGTGCGGTTCACGATGAGCAAAAAAACGGTAGGCGAGCTCCCGGTGATATTCGATCTCCTTGAGACGGAGAATATCCAGCGCGGGTACTTCGCCCACCTGGTCTACTCAGGGAGGGGCGAGAAGTTCTCAAGGGAGGACCTCGACCACGCCGAGACGAAAGCGGCGGTGGATTACGTATTCGATCAGGCCCGCGACTTCATCAGGCGCGGCCTTAAAAAAGACATAGTGACCGGGAGTAACGACGTGGACGGCGTCTATCTCTACTTGAAGCTTAAGGAAAAAGAGGACGACAGGGCCGACGCCATCTACAATCTCCTTCTGGGGCGGGGAGGCAACTCCTCGGGCGTGATGCTCGGCAATATCGACAACCTCGGCAATGTCCACGCCGACCAGTTCTGGTCTCAGCATTCTTTCGGGAATGTGAATGAGAGGCCCTTCGGGGAAATCTGGACCGATACGGCCGATCCGCTGATGCGCGCCCTTAAAAACAGGAAGGGCGTTGTCAAGGGGCGCTGCTCCGCGTGCCCGTACTTCGATATATGCGGCGGCAACTACAGAGTGAGGGCCGAGTTCGTCACCGGAGACCTCTGGGCAGAGGACCCGGCCTGCTACTTAACGGACTCGGAGCTCGGGATAAAGAGATGACTTTTTTGAACCACCCCGCAAGCCTTGCTAGCGGGTTATCCCCTTGAGTCCCTCCCCTTGACGGGACTCAAGGGGAGGGTGAAATTCCGAAGGCTGAAAGATTATTTTCACCCCCACCCTACCCTCCCCCATCGAGGGGGAGGATTTTACAAGGAAACACTGTAGCAAGCTACAGGGAATTCCAGGTTAAAATTTCAACCTGTCAGGGGGCGTTTTCCAGCGGCCTGCCATGACATCCCGGCTATCATAACCGGAAAGGAAGCATACTGCATGAAAAAGATCCTTCTTGCGCTGCTGCTGCCCATTATCATCGTCTCCGTCACATTCGCCTCGGAAGAACCCAAACGGAAGGTCTGGGGCACGGCCGCACTCATGGTCGTAGTCGAGAGGGAGAAAGGCAATGTCGTCGTCATCGACTCGATCAAGCACGAACTGCTGGGCAGGGTCGAGGGCCTGGGGAACTTAAGGCACGCAACGATGGTATTCTCGCGGGACGGCAGGTACGCCTATGTAATAGGAAGGGAAGGCAACCTCAGCAAGGTAGACCTCATCGAGCTAAAGATAGCGGCAACCGCCAAAACTGGCGAAAACTCCATCGGGGTGGCGATCTCGAGGGACAACAAATACATAATGGTCTGCAACTACCAGCCCGGAAGCGTGGTCATACTCGACTCGGAGACGCTGGAGAAGGTCAAGGAGATCCCGGCAGAGGCGGACCTCCCTGACGGCACGAAGGCCGCCTCAAGGACCGTGGGCCCGCTCGACACGCCGGACAACCTCATGGTCTTCGGACTCATGGAAGGCAACTCCGTCTGGGTAGTGGACATGAAGAAGAAGGACTTCCCCGTCATAAAGAAGTTCAAGGACGTCGGAGACACCCCGTATGACCAGCTCACTACCCCGGACGGCAGGTACTACATAGTCGGGCTCCTCAACTCCGACTGGATGGGGGTACTCGACCTCTGGAAGCTCGATGAGATGAAAAAGATCGACGTGCATGAGAGGAAAGAGGGGCTCAAGAAATACGGCGGCGACTGGAAGAAGGTCCCGGTCTACCACATACCGCACCTTGAGTCGTGGGGGATATCCGGGGACCTGGCGTTCCTTCCGGCCTTCGGCGAAAAGAGGGTCATAGTATACAACATGCGCGACTGGTCACTGGTCAAATCGATCCCGATAGCCGGCACCGGCCTCTTCGTCGTGGCCAGGCCCGGCGGAAAAGAGGTCTGGGTCGATAATGTCGGAGCGCCCGGCAGCCCCGAAGAGAGGCTCATACAGGTCATAGATGTCGAGACCCTTGAGATCAAAAAGACGATAGACGCCGGTAAAGGCGCGATGGACCCGCAGTTCACCCCGAAGGGAGAGGCCGTCTATATATCCGTCAGGGAAGAGAACAAGGTGGCCGTCTACGACACCGACACCTACAGGCTCATCAAAGAGATACCGGTCGACAAACCCTCGGGGATATTCTGTACCGACAGGACCTCGAAGTTCGGGCTGTAGACTATCGGAGTATTGAGTCTTTTATTCGATTTACCGGCGCCCTTCTCCTGACAGGAGAAGGGCGCCTTTGTTTAAAATTCTCCGCCATAAATGACGGAGAATTTTGATGGTATGGAAGATCATTTGTATTTGCCAGCCTTGACCGCCGCTAAAGCGACGGGATTGCGGCTGGCACACCCATTCAACGTCCCCTGAATCCAACCCTCGCGGCTTGAACCCACGGGGGTTTTGTCTTATAATGAAGACTACGGGGCTTTAGCAGGTTGCGGAAAAACGCGACCCGACCACCCGTTTGACGGGTCAGGTCGCTTTTTCCCGCAACTTAATTGGCTACGAAATGCGCGCGTCTGTTGCTCTGCCAGCACTCTTCGTCGTGGTTGCCGCAGAAGGGCCTTTCGTTGCCGTAGCTTACCACCTTCATGCGGCTTGCCTCCACGCCCCTGGTGGTCAGGTATCTCTTTACAGCCTCGGCCCTCTTATCGCCGAGGGCGATGTTGTACTCATCGGTGCCGCGCTCGTCACAGTGGCCCTCGATGACCACCCTCATATCCTTCTTTGAGGTGAGAAGCTTCGCGTCCGTATCGAGCGCCTTCACGCCGTCATCCCTTACCGAGTAACGGTCGAAATCGAAAAAGATGTCAGTAAGCCCGGTGACCTTCTGCTCCGGGGATTTGTCTACGACGGCCTGCTCCGCGGGCGTCTCGCCTTTTACAGGCTCGGCCTTTACGACCTCCGCCTGTTTCTCGGTCAAGCCCACTCCCACATCGGTTCTTACGGCCTTCTTTGTGCAGCCGCTCAATCCCATTGCGACAAAAAAAACAGCGACAGCTACGGAAAATATTCTTCTCTTCATGACCATCTCCATTCCTTGAATTTTCATCACTTCTTTACGCTGATAGACCTTGCTTTAAGACCGGAGTCCCGCTCATATGTTTTTTTATATCCTAAATTTAGCGGCATGTCAAGGGACCACAGCCCCCTGAAAGCGCGGTCTCCGGGAGCAGACCATGCGGCGGTTTCGTTTGCTCAACCGGAGAAGACAAGGCGCCGGTCTTAAAGACCGGCGCGCAAAAAAAATCTTGAAATATCGTTTTTTCGGCGAAATGGAGAGTATGAACCGCTCCGCAAGCCTTGCTAGCGGGGTATCCGTTGGGATATCTGTTTTATAGACGCGGCAAGCCGCGCTTAATTAAAATTCTCCGCCATGAATTGCGGAGAATTTTGATGGCATGGAAAGATCATTTGTATTTGCCAGCCTTGACCCGCCGCTAAAGCGACGGGATTGCGGAGTGGCACACCCATTCAACCCG
>JACRCH010000115.1 GCA_016219115.1 Deltaproteobacteria bacterium | reverse complement strand
ATCGAAAGGAGCCTCCGGTACGGTATGTCTATGTCCTTTTTGAGTATCACCGACCACCTGAAGGTCGATATCGACTGCGTGCAGATGAAAAGCACGGCCACGAAGACGACCGAAAGAGGGTTTACGGAAATAAAGGTGTTCCAGAACGCGTTGACGTTGATGTTCCTGAAGAGGAAATAAAGTATTGCCAGGCTTACGCCTACCTTTACTGCGGTTGACAGGATACTCTTCATCATCTCCCAAGCACCCTTTTTACGGTATAAATAGGTTTGCCCTGCGACTCATGGTAGACCCTCGCCAGCATCTCTCCCAAAAGACCCATGATGACAAGCTGAACGCCGAGGATGATCAAAAGCACGCCGAGAAAGAGCAGAGGTCTGCCGCCGATGTCCTTGCCCATAACGAGCTTTTCAAAGCTTAAATAGAGGGCGATCAGGAACCCAACGAACCCCAGCACGAGCCCTCCGGGGCCGAACGCGTGTATCGGGCGCGTTGAGAAGGACTGGAGGAACTTGACCGTGATGAGGTCCAGGACCACCCTTATGGTCCTTGATATCCCGTACTTCGATTTCCCGAACTTCCTCGGGTGGTGCGTCGTCTCGACCTCCGTTATCGTCGCCCCGACCCAGCTCGCTATCGCCGGGATGAAGCGGTGCATCTCGCCGTAGAGCCTCACGTTCTTGATGACCTCTTTCCTGTACGCCTTGAGCGTGCACCCGTAGTCGTGCAGAGAGACCCCCGTGACCTTCGAGATAAGCCCGTTGGCTATCATCGACGGAAGCCGCCTTGAGAGGAACCTGTCGTGTCTTTTCTTCCTCCAGCCGCTCACGACGTCGCAGTCCTTGATCTTCTCCAGGAGCTTCGGGATGTCGTTGGGGTCGTTCTGCAGATCCGCGTCCATCGTGACTATGATGTCGCCGTTGGCGTACTCGAACCCGGCGGCCATGGCGGCGGTCTGCCCGAAGTTTCTCCTGAAGGAGACGACCACGACCCCCGGGTCTTTTTTCTGAATATCCTCGAGGAGCTTGAAGGTCTTGTCCTTGCTGCCGTCGTCGACGAAGACTATCTCGTATTTCCTATTGAGGCCCTCCATGACGCCCTTTATGGACTTGTAAAGGTGCGGCACGCTTTCTTCCTCTTCGTATACGGGTATCACTATTGAGACGCTCTCTTCCAAAAAACAACCTCCGTGTTTGTTTACGGTATGCCGGACAGGCCCGTCCGTGACCTTTTCGACCGCTTGCTTTTTCCCGAGCCTGCTAATATCTCCCGGCCTTGTCGATAGGCTCCATGCCCTTGAAGTTGTAGCAGCGCAATATCGTGAAGCTCTTAAGGACCCTTCCGTCGTCGCGGTATATCGTGTAAAGTTCTTTAGAGCACCTGTCGAAGGCGGACAGAACGACCGGCTCGGCTTCCGAATCCCCGCCCTTGACATATATGGCGTTGTAGCCGGTCAAGCCCTCGGGACCGGGCCACAGGTCGTACTGGTTCATCCTCCTTGTGCCCGTGTAGACATTGTAGGTCACGGGGTTGCCCTTTGTATAGAGCGCGAGCTCGCTTGTGATCTGGTAGGTGTCGCTCATTATGAAGGTCTTGCCCGCCCTATCCATCTCGTCTTTGACTTCCGAGACTTTTTTACCGAGCTCCTGCCAGCCCGTGACCCTATTGTAGGGCGGGCCGTACATGATCCCTTTGGCCCCGAGCGGCTCAAGCATACGCGGAAAATAGGCAAAAAATGACGCCGCCGCGCCTGTTGCCAGGGCGAATAAAACGGCGATCTTAATGGCCTTTTTGCCTGCCGCTCCGTATCTCCCGTACAGCAGACCCAGCGCCCAGACGGCCGCCGGGAAGGCCGCCATGTATGCGGCCACGGCCCAGTTGGCCTGAACCTTACCATGAAGGCTCTTAAAAAAGAAAAACAAAAAAAGCGGCGCCGAAGCGAAGAACGCGAGCTTCAATCCGCCCTTATTTTCCCTGAACCCGTCGGCCCCGCTCTTTAAAATGCCGTAGAAAAGCCCGATGAATATAAGGGGGGTGAGAAGGACCGCCTGGGAGCCGATAAACTCAAAAAGCGGTCCAACCGAAAGTGTCCCGCTCCCGACATGGGCCTGGCCCATGGTATGCTTTATTGTAACCTGTCCATGCGTAATATTCCAGTAGATTACGGGGGTTGCGGCCACCAGGCTCACAAGCCCCCCGAGGTAGGGCTCCTTCCTTAAAAACCAGGCCCTCTCCTCCCTCGATGACAGGAGGAATAGCGCCAGGCAAGGGTAAATGAGCACCATCGTGTACTTGCTTAAAAACCCCAGACCGATGAAGAGGCCCGCAAGGTACCACCAGAGCCCGCTTTTGGAATCTACGGCCCTTTTGACGGCCCAGACCGCAGCCGCCCAGAAGAAAAGGAAGATCACATCCGTCGTCATGAGTATGGAGCCTATGGCGAAGATCGGGGTGATGTTCGGCAGTACCGCGGCCCAGAAGCCGACCTCTTCGCTCTCAAAGAGGTCGCGCCCCAGAAGGTAGAGCAGATACGACGCGGCCGTTGAGAATACCACCGCCCCGATCCTTATGCCAAGCTCCGTGGGGCCGAGGACGGAGGTAAAAAAGGCTATCACGTAAGCGACGGCAGGGCCCTTGCTGTAGTACGAGAGGTCGAGCCGCCTTGACCACTCCCAGTAGTGGGCCTCGTCAGGGGAGACGCCGAAAGGCCCCCATACTATGTATATGATCCTGAAGGCGGCGAACGCGGCCAGGACCGCCAGGACCTTATTTCTCTTCCTCAACTGTGCCCCTTCTCTTCCCGTAGTATTCCGCAATGACCCTGGTAAACCTCCTGTCAGCCTCGCACCAGACAAGGGCTACGGCGCTTCCAAGGACGGCCCCGCCGGCGACATCGAGCGGATAGTGCACCCCGACATAGACCCTCGAGTAGGCCACGGTAAAAGCTACCGTTAAAAAGACGGGGAAGAACTTTTTGTACCGTGCCGTAAGGAATACCATCGAGGCGAATATGTTGACGGCGTGGCTCGACGGGAACGAGTACGAATGGCTGCACCCGACCAAGAGCCTCACCCCGTCAAGGGCATTGCACGGCCGTATCCTCATGAAGAAGTGTTTGACGATATTGCTTAAAAAATCGGCGCTCAGGACTACAAAGACAAGCAGCACGAGCCCCCACCTGTCTCGTCTCTTGCCGAGGATGAGGATGAGGACCGCGGCCACGATTATCGCGCCCAGGAAGTTGAACTTCTCCGTGACGTACGGCATCAGAAGATCGAGCCAGCCGGCGGTAAGCCTCGTATTTATCATGTAAAAGAGTTCGGTATCGAACCGTGCGACAAAGCCCATCAAAGCACCTTTTCAGAGATCCCTTTTATTTTCCAGGCCGCCTCAAGCGCCTGCCTTAAACCCGCAAACCGGCTCATTTCCTCTTAGCCTTCAATATCCCCTTAACTGCGCCCATCACGTCATCCACCGTTATACCGGTCATGCATTCAGGCGCCGTACATTTTTTGCGGAAGCACGGGCTGCAATCAAGCCCCTTCCTCACTATAGCGTGGCCTGCCCCGTAAGGCCCGGTCCTCCAGGGGGCAGTGGGGCCGAAGAGCGCCACGACAGGCGCCCCGGCCGCCGCGGCGATGTGCATGGGGCCCGAATCGACCGTCACGACGAACTCCGAGAGGCCCGTCATCGCCCAGAGTTCTTTCAAGTCCGTCAGCCCCGCCATATTAAACGCCTTTTTTCCGACCTTGTCTTTCATGGCGTCAAGCCCGGGTCTGTCGGCTGAGCCCCCGGCAAGGACTGCGCTCAAGGAGGTCTCTTCCATGATCCTTTTGGCGAGCTCAACGAACTTCTCGTCGCTCCACATCTTGGTGTACCACCGCGCCCTGGCGACAAGAACGAAAAAGCCGCCCTTAAGGCCGCTATCCTTGAGCCTGGCCGCCACGCTCTTTTCAGCCTTCGAGACATCCATCGGGAACTCGACCGCTTCAACCGTCCCTCCGGCGCGCGCGGCGAGATCAAGGTACCTGTCCACGGCATGCTTTTCCGGGTCGTAGGCCGGGAGCCTGTCGTTTAAGAAGAAGCGGCTTAGCTCCCTGGCGTTTGAGAAGCCGAGCCTCTTTTTGCCTTTCGAGAGGTGTACCCAGACGCCGCTTTTCATGAGCCCCTGGAAATCCATCACTATGTCGTAGCCCTCTTTGGCCAGAAGCGCCGAGGTCTTCCTGTTCTCTCCGTAGTTTTTTATCCACCCGCGCTTGACGACTATCAGGTTGTCTAACAACGGGTGGTCTTTAAGGAGCGTGCTTGCCGCCTCCTCCACGAGCCAGTCAATGCGGGCCTTGACGCCCTTCTTCTCAAAGCCCTTCCTGAGGGCACTGAGCGCGGGGAGCGTGTGCACCACATCTCCGATGGACGAGAGTTTTATGATAAGGACCTTCATAGGCGGCTTGATGAATGAACCCTCCCGATAGCTATGGTTGTCCGCGTCTCCCCTCCCGTCGAGGGATTGGACTCAAGGGTGGGGGTGAAAACATTTTTTCACCCCCACCCTTCCCTCCCCCATCGAGGGGGAGGGTTTTTATAAGGAAACCCTGCAGCAAGCTGCAGGGAATTTTGTGATTAAAAATTAAAGAGAGCGTACCTTCATATCTTCTATTATCCAGTCGACCGCATCGGTTATGTCTTTAGCTACGAAATCGGGCTTTCCGGCGAGCTTTTTGAACTCCTCAGGGCCGTTGCCCGTCATCACCATGACCCCTTTGGCGCCGATCTTTTCAGCGAGCCCCATATCCGAGGCCTTATCGCCGACGACATAGGACAGGGCGTTGTCTATCCCGTGCTCTACCGCGGCCTTATCCGTCAGCCCGGTCCTCGGTTTTCTGCAACCGCAGTCCTCATCGGGCCTGTGGACGCAGCAGTAGACGCCGTCCAGGCGCGCGCCCTCGTCCGCTAAAAGCTCCACGAGTCTACCGTTTACGGCCTCGACATCGTCTCCGGTAAAGTAGCCCCTTCCGACCCCGGACTGGTTGCTTATGACGATGACCTTAACACCGGCGTCGTTGAGCCTTCTGATGGACGTGGCCGCGCCGTCTATCATCCTCAGATCATCGGGCTTCGCAAGATACCCGACATCCTCGTTTATCGTGCCGTCCCTGTCGAAAAAGACGGCTCTCTTCTTCGTCTCTTTCATCGTCCCGCGCCGCCTTTTGCCAGCAGCGACTCCGCCAGTTCAAGGACCTCTTCGGGCTTGACCGAAGTCAGGCACCTGAAGTCGTTATACAGGCACTCCCTCTCGAAGCAGGGGCTGCAGTCAGCTTTTTTTATTATCACCCTCGCATGCTCTCCGAGCGGGCCCGTGAGGGCCGGGTCCGTCGAGCCGAAGATGGCTACGGTGGGCACGCCCAGGGCGTAGCTTATATGCATGGGGCCCGAATCGTTAGTGATGAAGACCTTCAGGCAGCTCAATATCGCCATGAACTGCCTCAGGTTCACCGACCCGGCGAGGTTCAGGTGCTTTCCGGGGAGCAGGTCAGAGACCGTCTTGCATATCTCGGCGTCCTCCACCCCTCCGAATATTATCGGCACCGCGTCGTGGCGCGAGGAAAAGTCCTTAAGCGCCTCGGCGAAGTGCTCGGGCATCCACCTCTTCGCCGGGCCGTAACTCGCTCCGGGGGCCGCCCCTATGAGGATCTTTTTATCAAGCCCGTTTTTCCTCAAAAACTCCTCAGCCCACGCCTTCTCGTCTTCGGCGACGCGGATGCGGGGCACGGGAGAGCCGGGTATCGCCCCCCCGAGGGCTTTGACTATATGCAGGTAGTAGTAGACCTGGTGGCGTGATTTTACATCTTTTGTGGCCGGGATCGGCATAGTCAGCAGCTTTGTCCTTAAGTCCCTCGCGTACCCGACCCTCTTCGGGATGCGCGCGACATAGGCGATGAAGGCCGCGTCAAAGGCGTTCTGGAAGAGGACCGCGAGATCAAACCTCCGTTCCCTTATCTCGCCCGAAAGGACGATCCTGCCCTTGATACCGCTGTGTTTCAGCCGGTCGTCGTACTCGATGATATCCTTTACTGCCGGGTTGTGTATGAAGACTGGCACGGCACGGCTCTTCGTAAGGACCGTTATCTCAGCCGTCGGGTAGAGGGCCTTGAGGCTTTCCACCGCCGGAAGGCACATGACCGCGTCCCCTATCCAGTTGGGGGCCCTCACCAGAATCTTCTTTAAAGAATCTCCAGCCATGAAAAAACCGTCCCGTGGTGCGGCTTCAAAGATTTAGTCAGAAATTACGGATAGTTGAGCAGACGAGGCCGCCCCTGTGTAATTACATATTATAGTATATATCAGTGAAATAATTGAAGCTTTTTTTGACATGATGGACAGAAGCCTCCGGGAGCGCGCTGAGAGTGGTTTTTATGCGCCTTGACACTCAGTAGCCCCTATGGTTAACTTTTTTTACGGACCCTCTGAGGGCTTCAAGCCCCCGGGTCTTAACCCCTCTAAAAACATAGACATTGTAAAGGCCCCTCAATGGAATGGTACCAAAAAACCGTCTCGCAGGTCTTGGAAGACCTCTCTACCGACCCGACAAGGGGCCTTTCATCCGGGGAAGCGGCCTCCCGCCTCGCCAAATGGGGAGATAACAGGCTCACCGGGAAGAAAAGAGAGCCCTCCTTCCTAAGGTTCGTCAAACAGTTTACCGAGTTCATAATACTCGTCCTCATCGGAGCCGCCATCGTTGCCGGGGCGCTCGGAGAGTGGGTCGATTCTCTCGCGATACTGGCGATAGTGGTCTTAAACGGCGTCATCGGGTTCATTCAGGAGGAGAAGGCCGAGCGGGTGATGGAGGCATTGAAGAAGCTATCCGCCCCCACGGCCAGGGTCATACGCGCGGAAGCGCTCATGACGGTAGCGGCCTCGGAGCTAGTGCCGGGCGACATCGTGGCCATCGAGAACGGAGACCACATCCCGGCCGACTGCAGGATAATAGAGTCGAAGTTTTTGAAGGTCCAGGAGGCCGCCTTGACCGGCGAGTCCCACCCGATAGAGAAGACCACTGTCCACATAGAGAACACCGTGGCGCTTGCCGACAGGACGAACATGGCCTATCTCGGCACCGTTGCCGTCTACGGCAGGGGCAAGGCCGCCATAGTCGCCACCGGGATGTCCACCGAGATGGGCAGGATCGCCGCTATGCTCCAGGAGGCGAAGGCCGAGCCCACGCCCCTGCAAAAAAAACTCTCCGAGTTCGGCCGCTTCCTCGTCTACGCCGCCGGCGGCATCTGCGCCCTTATCTTCGCCATAGGGATATTCAGGGGTGAAGATACCCTCGATATGTTCCTGACCGCAGTGAGCCTCGCCGTTGCCGCTATCCCGGAGGGGCTGCCGGCGGTAGTCACAATAGTTTTGGCCCTCGGGGTGCAGAGGATGGTCAAACGGCACGCCCTCATCAGGAAACTCCCGTCGGTTGAGACCCTTGGCGCAGCCACTGTCATAGCGTCTGACAAGACCGGCACCCTCACCCAGAACCAGATGACCGTCAGAAAGCTGTACCTCCCGGACAAGGAGGTTATAACGGTCTCGGGCACCGGGTACTCCCCGTCAGGCGAGTTCTTCAGCGGCTCAAAGGCTGTCTCGCCAAAAGGGAACCCCAACCTCGTCCTCGCGCTCAAGGCCGCCGTCCTCTGTAACGGCGCCGAGCTTAGGGAACAGGGCTTTGGCTGGGAGGTGATAGGGGACCCGACGGAAGGGGCGCTCTTGAGCCTCGGGCTCAAGGCCGGGCTTGAGCGTTCCACCCTGTCCGGCGAGTATTCGTTCGTGGGCGAGGTCCCTTTCGACTCCGAGAGGAAGATGATGACCACCATCTTCAAAGACATCTTCGGCGCCTACCACGCCTTCGTGAAAGGCGCGCCCGAAAGGATACTGTCGCTCTCGACATCGGTCTGCGACAACGGCGTAAAGCCGATGACGCCGCAGGCCAAACGTGAAATAGACGCCATGAACGACGAGTTCTCGAAAGAGGCGTTAAGGGTGCTGGCCCTTGCGTACCGCTCCTCAAATACGCCGCTCGATACCCGTAACATACACCTTCTTGAGAAGGACCTGACTTTCGTCGGTCTCGCCGGGATGATAGACCCGCCGAGAGAAGAGGTGTTCACGGCCGTGGAGAAGGCGCGGAGCGCCGGGATCACCCCGATAATGATCACCGGGGACCACAAGATGACGGCCGTGGCGATAGCGCGGGAGCTTGCCTTGTTCAGGGAAGGCGACATCGCCGTAACGGGCGCCGAGCTCGACGGGATGACCGAAGCCGAGTTCATGGAGAAGCTGCCGTTCATAAAGGTCTACGCGAGGGTCAACCCGGAGCACAAGCTCAAGGTCGTCAAGGCCTGGAAGGCCCGTGGCGAGACTATCGCCATGACGGGCGACGGGGTGAACGACGCTCCGGCCCTCAAGGAGGCCGACATCGGCGTGGCGATGGGGATAACCGGGACCGATGTTACCAAGGAGGCCTCGGACATGGTCCTGACCGACGACAACTTCGCGTCTATCGTCTCGGCCGTGGAAGAAGGCCGGGGCATATTCGACAACATCAGGAAAGTTGTGCACTTCTTACTGTCGTGCAACATAGGGGAGATACTCGTCCTTCTTGTCGCTTCCATTGTCGGCATGCCTCTGCCTCTGCTGCCGGTGCAGATACTCTGGACTAACCTCGTGACCGACGGATTGCCCGCCCTGGGGCTCGCCATGGAGCCTGTCAGTCCCGATGTCATGGACAGGCGGCCGAGGAAGAAGACCGAGGGGATAGTCACCCCGGTATTGTTGAATGTGATGGTCGTGCAGGGGGCCTTCATGGCGGCCTTCACTCTCGCGGCCTACGCCTATGAGCTCTACTGGAAGGGTGAGCCCGTGCAGGAGGCCCGGACCGTGGCCTTCATGGTGCTGGTATTCTCACAGATGTTCCATGTCTTCAACTGCCGGAGCGCCTGGAGTTCGGTCTTCAAGATCGGGGTCTTCTCCAACAGGACATTGAACATCGCGGTCGCAACGATTCTATCGGGCCAGTTCCTTTTGATCTATGTGCCCCAGCTGCAATCCGTCTTCAAGGTCGCTACGCTTGGGCTTGACGACTGGGCGATAATATTTGCCGCCTCGGTCCAGCCGCTTGTTCTGATGGAGATAATAAAGGCCGCGGCCCCGGAGAGGTGGAAGAAGAGAAACGGGCGGTAGGGATGCCTTATACGGCCCCTGCTCCTTGCCGAAAAAAAGAGGCCCCGCCGTTTTAACGGCGGGGCCTCTTGAGACTTGGCCCTGAGTGACAAGGCCGGGGGCTAACTCGTTCAATCCCTCGGCACCTTGAGCATCCTGTCGAGCGCTTCCTTCGCCTTTACCCTTATATCCTCGGGAACGGTAACGACGTTATTCATCTCACGCAGACTCTCCTCCACGTCTTCAAGCGCCGTGAGCTTCATGTTCGGGCATATAAGCGCCCTGGATGGGATTACGAAGGTCTTCTCAGGGTTCTCCTTTTTAAGCCTGTATAGTATGCCCGTCTCGGTCCCTACGATTATGATCTTCGCGCTTGTAGCTTTGGCAAACCTGTACATCCCGGATGTTGAGCAGACATGGTCGGCCAATTTCACCACCTCGGGGTTACACTCCGGGTGGCAGACGAAGACCGAACCGGGGTTCTCCTTTTTCGCCCTCACCACGTCTTGCGGAGTCAGCCTCTCGTGCGTCGGGCAAAAGCCGTTCCACCACTCCATCTTCTTCTTGACCGAGAGGGAGACATAGTGCGAGAGGTTCCTGTCCGGTATCATGTAGACCCTATCGGTTGAGAGAGAATCGACCACCCTGACGGCGTTGGCCGAGGTGCAGCATATGTCGCTCAGGGCCTTCACCGCGGCGCTCGTGTTGACATAGGCCACCACCGGCACGCCGGGCCTCTTCGCCTTCTCTTTTATGAGGTCTTCGGGGGTTATCATGTCGGCCATCGGACACCCCGCGTCTTTCCTCGGCAGTATCACGGTCTTATCCGGCGAGAGTATCGCGGCGCTTTCGGCCATGAAGTGGACGCCGCAGAATACTATCACCTTCTGCGGGGCGGCGGAAGCGGCCTGGCTCAACGCCAGAGAGTCCCCGGTGATGTCGGCTATCTCCTGGATCTCGTCTCTCTGGTAGTTGTGCGCGAGCATCAGGGCGTCTTTCTCCTTGAGCAGCGCGCGGATCTCTCTTTTAAGCCCTTCCCTGTCTTTCATGGCGGTCTTTCTTTCTCAAAGGTATTTTACTATTTCCTTCGGGTTGAATTAAGCGCGGCTTGCCGCGTATACAAAAACAGATTCCCCAACGGAAACCCAGCAAGCCTTGCTAGCGGGGTGGTTCATTTACAATTCCTTAAGGCGGGATTATATGATAATATAACGAAAATGCAAACCGGTAAATGATTTTCAAGACCGCTTGTTTCTGAAGCGGTCTTTCATGGGAGAGAGAACGCATGCCATTGACGGAATTTGAAAAAGAGACCTTACTGAAGACCGCCAGGGCCTCTATCGAGACCTATGTCAGGGACAAAACCGCCCTTGAAGTCGAGCTGCCGAACCCGGGCCATTTAGACTGCTCCGGGGCCTTTGTATCGATACACACGGGGGGACGGCTGCGAGGGTGCATCGGCACCTTCGCCTCTCCGAACCCGCTCTACATAACGGTCAGGGACATGGCTGTGGCGGCCTGCTCAAAAGACCCTAGGTTCGTGCCGGTTGAGCCGGAGGAACTCGACGAGATAATGGTAGAGATATCGGTGTTGAGCCCCCTCAAAGAGATATCAGACATCTCGGAGATAGAAGTCGGCAGGCACGGGCTCTACATCACCAAGGGCCGGTTCAGGGGGGTGCTTCTCCCGCAGGTCGCCGTAGAGTACGGCTTTGACAGGGAGAAGTTCCTCGAGGAGACCTGCTTGAAGGCCGGTCTCGATACCTTTGACTGGAAGGAAGGCGCGCACATATTCGTCTTCGAGGCAGAGATAATAAAAGAAGAAGAAATGTATAAGGCCGGGAAGTGATACCTATACGCCGGTAAGGCCGCGGGGCGTCAAAAGGCATATTCTTCAAAAACTGCGGTAATCTTGCTTTCCGCGCATCAAACGCGGCAAAAAAGTGAAACTCCGCCGACAGGAGTCGGCTGTTTTATGCGGCAGATAAAAAACGGCCCCTGGGAAAAGGGGGCCTCAAAAAACAGTTGATGCTCATGCCGGAGTCTTTTTCAGCCGCGTAAAGGTCTGCCGGACATCGGCCTTTTCAAACGCGGGACCGTAACGCCGCGCCGGCGACAAGGGCGCATAATCAGCCCCCTACTTGAGTTCCCCTACCGCTTCGCCAATCCTTCTGACCCCGTCCACGACATTCTTCATCGATGTCGCGTAAGAGAGCCTTATGAAAGAATCGTCGCCGAAAGGCTCGCCCGGGACTACGGCTATCCCCGCCGAATCAAGGAGATAGTTCGCCATGTCTACGGAGCCGTTAATGGTCTTGCCGTCGACCCTGCGGCCGAGCGTCCCGGATATGTTGGCAAATACATAGAACGCCCCCTGCGGCCTTATCGAGCTTACGCCGGGTATGGCGTTGAGGCCGTCGACCATCGCGTTACGCCTCTTCTCGAACTCCTTTGTCATGACCCCGACGGCCTCCTGCGGGCCGTTCAAGGCCTCTACGGCCGCCCACTGGCTGATCGATGTCGGGTTAGATGTCGACTGGCTCTGGATGTTGGTCATCGCCTTCACTATCTCTTTTGGCCCGGCCGCGTACCCTATCCTCCAGCCGGTCATCGAGTATGCCTTGGATACCCCGTTCAATACCATGGTATTTTTTTTGACCTCGTCATCGACCGACGCTATGGAGCTTGAGGCTAAACCGTCGTAGGTGAGCTTCTCGTATATCTCATCCGATACGATAAGGAGCTTGTGCCTCATGGCCACATCCGCGAGCTTTTCAAGCTCGGCGGCGGTGTAGGCGGCGCCAGTGGGGTTCGAGGGGCTGTTGATGACCACGGCCTTGGTCCTCTTCGATATATGGGCCTCGAACGCCTCCGGTGACATCCTGAAGCCTTCGGATTCCTTCGTGTACACCACTCTTGGGACACCTCCCCCGAGCATCACCATCACGGGATATGAGACCCAGTATGGGGCCGGTATTATGACCTCGTCCCCGTGGTCGAGTATCGACTGGAAGAGATTGAAGATCGAGTGTTTCCCGCCGCACGACACTATTATCTCCTCCCTTGAGTACTGGAGACGGTTGTCCCTCTCGAACTTGCCGATGACCGCGTCCTTGAGCTCGTTGATGCCGCCGACCGGGGTGTACTTGGTCTGCCCGTCCTTGATGGCCTTTATCGCGGCCTCTTTTATGTTCTCAGGGGTGTCGCAGTCCGGCTCCCCGGCCCCGAACCCTATTATGTCTTTTCCTTCGGCCTTCAGAGCCCGCGCCTTCGCCGTTATGGCCAGCGTCACCGACTCTTCCAGCCCTGCAAGCCTGCCTGAAAGCTTGATCATCCCGGATACTCCTTTTACACGCTGGAAAATTCTATCTTCCGTACTTCTCATTAAGTCTTTTTGCCACATTGGGCGTGACAAAAGCGCCGACGTCGCCGCCGAGGCGCGCTATCTCCTTGATGAACCGCGAGGTCACGGGGGCGTAGTTCTCGGAGGTCATCATGAAGACCGTCTCGACATTCGGCTCCATCTTCCTGTTTATGAGCGCCATCTGGAACTCGTACTCGAAGTCCGAGATGACCCTTAAGCCCCGCAATACCGTCTTGGCCTTCTTCCTGTTCATGTAGTCTATGAGGAGAGTGTCGAAGCTTTCGACCCTGACGTTTTTGTACCTCTTCAGCTCGTGGGCTATCAGCCCGAGCCTCTCGTCCACGTCGAAGAGAGGCGCCTTGGTGAGGTTCTCGGCCACGGCCACTATCAAGAGGTCAAAGAGCTTCAGGCCCCGCTCGATTATGTCGAGATGGCCCCTCGTTATCGGGTCGAAGGTCCCCGGGTATACTCCTATGTGTTTTGTCTTTGCCATCCCTTAACCCTTTGAAAAGAAGTATACGAGGGTGTCCCCGTACCTTCTCTCGCCCAGAGGCTTAAGATTTTCCGGCTTTACTTCAAGCGGGTTCCTCTTGGAGGTCTCGGCCACAATGACGCCTCCTTCTTCAAGAAGCCCGGCGGCGTCTATTCCTTTCAAGGTTTCTTCCGCGAGGTCCGAGGAGTATGGAGGGTCGATGAATATGAGGTCGAACCTCAGGCCCCTCTCCGAGAACAAACGGATGGCGCTCAGGGCGTCCCTCCTGTATACCGACCCCGCCTCCTTCAAGCCGCAGGACGCGAGGTTCTTTCCGACAAGCTCCGTTGCCCTTGAGTCGCTGTCCACGAAGACGGCATCGATGGCGCCCCTGCTCAAGGCCTCTATCCCCATGGCTCCGGTGCCGGCGAAGAGGTCCAATACCTTTTTAAACGGGAAGTCCCTCGGGAGTATGTTGAAGACAGCCTCTCTCACCTTGTCAGAGGTCGGCCTTATGGACATCCCCCTGAATGAGGACAAGACCCTGCCCTTTAAGACTCCCCCTACTATCCTCATCCGCCCTTACTCAACCCCGAAGACCTTTACGGAGACGAGCCTGCTCCTGGGCCCGTCGAACTCGGAGAAGTATATGACCTGCCATTGACCGAGGGCGAGCCTGCCTTTTGTAATGGGGATGGTGACGCTATTCCCTATAAGAAGAGACTTGAGGTGCGCGTCAGCGTTCCTGCCGTAGTCGCCCTTGTTGTGACGGAATGTGGGCCTGTTAGGGACCATCTCGTTCAGGAGTTCGTGGAAGTCCTGCTCCAGGTCACGGTCGCCGTTGTTGAGGTGAATGCTTGCCGTGGTGTGACCGGTGAATACCAGCGCCATGCCTTCCTGTATTTCGCTCTCAAGGATGACCGCTTCCACCTGGTTCGTGATATTAACCTCTTCGGTCTTCGCTTGCGTCCTTATCCTGACTGCGCTGGTAAAAGCCTTCATTTACCCTCCTGTCCGGCCCTGTGATTTTCTGAGCGCCTGTTCCCGCACTCTTAAGCGGCATCCGTAATTATACCGATTTTGCGTTGAAAATGCCACAGCTTCCGAGTAATTTGCAAAAGTTTTTTTATAAAAGCCCCGGCAGGACCTCTCCCGCCTTGCCGCTTACGGTCTCGTCCATGATATTTGAGAGGGCCGAGGGCCCGGTGTTTATCTCCACCATGAACGCTCCGGCTTCCTTTCCCCTGTATGCCAGCGACGCCGCGGGCTGGACGACCCCGGAGGTGCCGACTACCAGCATGAAATCCGCCTTCCCGGAGGCTTCAAACGCCTCGTTCAGGATATCTTCCGGCAGAGCCTCGCCGAACCAGACCACCCCTGGCCTCAAGACCCCGCCGCACGGGCATCCGGGCAGTATTTTTATCGGCACTTCCCTGTTTTCACTTGAATTTTTGCACTCGGTGCATGCTACCCGCCATATCGACCCGTGTATCTCAAGGACATTGCGGCTCCCGGCCAGGGTATGGAGCCCGTCCACGTTCTGGGTGATGACGGTGAGCCCTGGGTTCTTGCTTTCAAGCTCCGCAAGGGCGTAGTGCGCGGGGTTCGGCTTTATCCGCGATATGAGCCCCCTCCTCCAGTCGTACCACTCCCAGACACGCAACGGGTCCGCCTCGAAGGCCTCTGGCGTGGCGAGGTCCTCGGCCCTGAAGTTCTTCCAGAGGCCGCCTGGGCCCCTGAAGGTCGGCACCCCGCTCTCAGCCGAGATCCCCGCTCCGGTCAGCGCCACCGGAGAGACGGAGCCCTTAAGCTTCTCTCTTATCCTTTCAAGGTTCATTGGTCGGGTTTTATGAAGAAAAGATTTGTCCAGTGGAGAAAGATCAGACAGCCTTCCGTGCCTGGTTTAAGCCCTGAACTTCCCTTCTTTGGATATGACGCCGCTTCTTATCGCGTCGGTGATTATCTTTCTCGCGTTTTCGACCTTGTCCTCCTCAACGGCCATCCTTTTCTCCTGATGTTCGCCCAAATCCGAGGAAAAACGGGTGGTTCCAAGCGTCTTTATCGAGCAGCTTATGTTGTAGTCCTCCATCAATCTCTCTATGACGCTCACATCGAGGTCATTGTAAAAGGAGTACAGGTCGATGAAATTTATCCTGGTTGCCATAATATTTCGAGTATAATTGATAAAAGACGCTATTGTCAATGACGGCGTCATTTCAGGGCCGCGGGTACGCCTTACCCCTTGACTTTTAACCCCTCTGCCTGCAATAATCAATGAATTACCCCGCAAGCCTTGCCAGCGGGATACCCAAAGGGGAATCAGTTTTTATATACGCGGCAAGCCGCGCTTAATTCAACCCGAAGGAAATATTAAAACCTGATCTGGCGGCATAATCGAAGTTCGGAGGTGATTTTTGATGAGGAGAAGAAGCGCTCTGTGGATTCTGCCGGTGATCTTCGTCTGGGCCCTTTTGGTCGGCATGGGCAAGGCCCCCGGTCCAGAGGTTCCGATGCCGGAGATAGACTTCAAGGCGACCATAAGGGACGACCAGGATATAGCCACAAAGGTGACCCATTCGAGTTGGGAAGGCAACATCTACTTTACCGGCACCAGGGGAAAGGGCACGGTGACGATCTCGTTCGAGAAGGTAAAGAAGGTCACCTCGATGGGGACCGGCACAGGCAACAAGAGCGACTTCCAGATCACGCTTAAAAACGGCGATGTGGTGGCCGTTACCTTCGACAACGAAGCCAAGTTCCTCGGCACCACCAACTTCGGCACCTACAGGATACTCGCTAAAAACATAAAAGAGATAACCTTCGAGTAAAGCGCCGTGTAATCCATGAACCTCACCGCAAGCCTTGCTGCGGGGTATCTAAGGACATTTGTACCAAATAGTCGTAGCGAGCTGCGGGGTATCAACCCTAAGAGAGAATAAAACTAAAGAAGGCCGGGTCCAAAAGACCCGGCCTTCTTTAGTTTTATGATGAATGCCGTCCTTACGCGAGCGCGGCGAGCATGTTCTTGAAGTGGATGGCTGCCGCCGTGTCCCCGCTTATCTCAAGCCTCCTTGAGAAAAAGACCGTGTCCGGGTCTTCCTTGCCCATAAGCACGTCGATGAGGACCTTTACCGTCCCCCTCATCGTCACATCCGGCTTTCTGCCGGAATGCGGGATGACCTTTATTTCGTTATCCTTTATAAGGAGGTAGAAGCCTTTTTTTATATCCTTCGCCTCGAACAGGAATACCTTGCCGTCTATCTCTCTGAGCCTCTCCTTGAACCTCGGGTTCTTCTCCACTATCCGGGAGATAAATACCCCTACGCCTATCGCCTCCATCCACAGGGGCATCGCCTTAAGCGGGATGTTCATCCCGAGAAACAGGGTCTGCTTAAGCTTATCAAGTCCCTTATCTTCCATGGCGTGCCTCCTACACCTTGGCGCCGATGTGCACGGCCGCTATCCCGTTGAAGAGGTTGTAGTACCTGACCTTGTACAGCCCCGCGTCTTCCATGATCTTCTTAAGCTTCTCCTGAGGAGGGAACTTCCTTATCGACTCAGGCAGGTACTCGTAGGCCGAGCGGTTCCCGGTCACCATCTCTCCGACCGTGGGGATGACGGTAAAGGAGTAAAAGTCGTAGAGCTTGCCGAAGAGCCTGCTTTCGGGGTGAGAGAACTCCAGGCATATGACCTTGCCGCCGGGTTTCACCACCCTGCGCATCTCTGAAAACGCCCTGTCCAGATGCGTTACATTCCGTATTCCGAAGCCGACCGTCGCGCAGTGGAAGGTGTTGTCCTCGAAGGATATCTCCTCGGCGTTGCCCTGGACGAACCTTATGCCCTTCATGTAGCCTTTGTCGAAGCACTTATCTTTTCCGACTTTGAGCATCTCGCCGTTTATGTCGTATACGACGACATTGCCGCCGGGGCCGACCCGTTCGGCCATCAGAAGCGATATGTCGGCCGTGCCTCCGGCAACGTCTATCGCGCTCTCGTTGGGTTTCAAGCCCGTCTCTTTGGCGATGAGCCTCTTCCAGAACCTGTGGGTGCCCATGCTCATCAGGTCGTTCATGAGGTCGTATTTCTCGGCGACGGAATCGAAGACCTCTCTAACTTTTTTCTGCTTCTCCTCTTCAGGCACGAGCTTGTTGCCGAAGAATGTCAGTTTTTCAGTCATGGCGGACTCTCGTTTTAGAAGGTTTTTGGCTCTATTTTAACGGTCTGCAAACCCCTGGGTTTTTTATCCCCGCAGGCGCTCACCCGTCCCAGTCAAACGGTTCGTAGAGACCTTCTTCGCGCCTGCGGCTGGCGGTCTTGCTCTTATAGCTCCCCTTTTTTACCGTGAGACCCTTCCTCTTCAATATCTTCTCTATATAATCGACGTGCGGGCACGGCGGGTAGTGGCCGTTGTCCGTAACGATGCACGAGGCCAGATGTATCGTAATCTCGGCCTTTTCTATCTCGGCCTTCTTCTTCGCCCTCTTTATGAGGTTCGAGGCGACCCTGCTGATCCTTCTTCCGGGGCACCCCCCGCAGTGGAAGGGCACCAGCATTATACCCTCTTTCGGATATTTGGTGAAGGAGTCTATCCGCAGGTTGAAGGAGTTGACGCACCCGAAGCCGCTGCAACGCTCCTTGGCGAAGTCGCACTGGATTATGCCTATGAGCTTTACCGTCTTCTTCTCTCCCATCCCGGATAAGCCTCCCTACCTGCCCCTCAGAAAATACCTGTAGCCCAAAAACGCGGCCAGGATATATCCGGCTTCGGTCCCGACCGGCACGCCGAAGAGCTTTGCCGCCCAGGGGGGCGCGAATACAGAGTAGATGGAGGCGGCTATGACAAGGGCGCCTATTATGAAACCCGCGCCTATCCTTTTGCCCGCCCTGTTTATCTCGTCGGTGAGCGGGTCGAGCCTGTGGTGCACGAACCCGACCTTGAGCTCCTCCTTAAGCGTCCTCTCCAGAAGCGTGTTCATCTGCCTGGGAAGCTCGAAGGCGGCTTCGGCGAATTCCCCTAAAGCGTCCTTGCCCTTCTCCACTACCGTCGTCGGCGAGAACTTCTCCCTGTACATCCACTTGTAAATCAGAGGTTTCGCCACCTCCCACATGTTGACATCCGGGTAGAGCTGGCGGCCCACGCCCTCTATTATGACCATCGACTTCTGGAGCAGCAGAAGGTTGGGCTGAAGCGTCATATTGAACCTGCGGGCGGTCTGTATGAGCTTTATCAGAAGGCCCGATATGTTTATCTGCTCGAGGGTCCTGCCGAATATCGGCTCGGAGATGTCCCTTAAGGCCTCCTCGAACTCGCTCAAGTTCACCTCGGGCCCTATCAGCCCCATGTCCCTGTGCACCGCGGCCATCCTGTAGTAATCGCCGCGTATCAGGTGGTATAACATCGAGGCCAGATACTTCCTCAAGTCCTTGTCCAGCCTGCCGACAATGCCGAAGTCGAGATAGATTATGACCCCGTCGTCGCGTACGAATATATTTCCGGGGTGCAGGTCCGCGTGGAATATCCCGTGCTCGAAGACCTGCTTGAAGAATATCTCGATGCCCCTTACGGCTATCGCCTTTACGTCGAGCCCTTTTCCCCTTATCTTCTCGACCTCGTCGATCGGGGTCCCGCTTATCCTCTCCATGGTGAGGACTTCCGAGCGCGTGAAGTCCCAGTAGACCCTGGGGATCTGGATGGTGGGGTCCCCGTTGAATATCTTGTGGAAGCGGTACATGTTGACCCCTTCCACGGAGAGGTCCTGCTCGGTCTTGATGACCCTGGAGAACTCGTCGACCACTTCCCTGGGCTTGTAGCGCCTGAAGGCCGGGGCGTACCTCTCGATGAGACCCGCTATGGTGTACATGACCGAGATGTCAGAGCCTATTATCTCTTCTATCCCCGGACGCTTTACCTTGACCGCCACCTTCGTGCCGTCATGGAGCTCGGCGAAGTGCACCTGCGCGATCGACGCCGAAGCCACCGGAACGGGCTCGAACGAATTAAACTTTGAAGACAGAGGCGCCTTCAAAGACTCCTCTATCACCTTTTTTATCTCCTCGAACGGTACGGGCGGGACCATGTCCTGGAGCTTCTTGAACTCCTCGACCCAGTCCGGGGGCAGGAGATCCGCCCTCGTCGAGGCTATCTGGCCGAGCTTTATGAATGTCGGGCCCAGCTCTTCAAGGACGAGTCTTATCCTTACCGGAACGGTTAAGCCTTCGCCCTTTCTCCTTAATATAAGGAGCTTCTCGATGGTCGACAGGAACGGGACGATCTTTAGTTCCGTGACCATCCCGCCGAAGCCGTACCTTATGAGAGTGACGACTATCTTATTGAGGCGGCTTAAGTTCTTTATTGTCTGATTGGCCATAAGGAAGATTTAAGGATTTTTAGCGTTGAAGAAAGTACCTGTGACCATGAGGCATGCAAGACTGTAAACGAAGTCTCAGGCGCGCCAACACTATAAAAAACTACTGCGCCTTTCCGAGCCTTGCCTCCAACTCCTCGACTTTTTTCTCAAGCCTGTCTACCTTTTCTCTGGCTATCCTGGCCATCTCTTTCACTATATCGAGATCGTCGGAGGTCGGGACATTGAGCTTTTCGAGCACCTTCCCCGAAGACGACGTGAGGTCCTTTTCAAGCCTCTCCCTGGCTGACCTGACGACCCCGAGGAACTCCTTTAACGCCTTTACGCCGTCCTCTACGACTTTGTTCTCGATGAGCTGCTTCGGCGTCAACTCCTCGGCGGGTTTCTCGGCCCCTTCGGCCCCCTTGGCGGCCTTTCCCGCCTGCTGAAGCTCTTCGAGCACCTCCTTCGCCTTCTTCTCAAGCCCTATCCCTATGAGGATCGCCTTGTCGATGAGATCTGCCATAGATACCTCCTTTTTCGTGAACCACCCTCTGCCAAAGGCACAGGGTGTTCTTGGCCAACTTTTAAACCCTGTTTTAAGCCCCGGCCCTCGCTATGTAGTCCTTGCCGGCGCCACCCATGTACCAACCGTTACAGAAGTTCCCGTCAGTCAGGCCTTTAAGCTCTTTAAGGCCGTCCTGAGGGGTTATCTCCCCCTTCATCCTTCTCCTGAAGATCTCGACGACCTTCCCTGTTCCCCTGTACTGCGGAGATATCCTCAAGGCCTTCACCCCTATTCCCCTTAAGTCCTCAACGCTCTCGATAAGCGTATAGGTGGAAGCGCTCAGGAGTGTCGTGCCGTTAATGGTGAATACCGCCTCGCCCTCCATCGTCTTTATCTCCATGCCGTCCGGGTATTTCGCGCAGTGGTGGCGGCAGTCTGTCTTACTCAAGCCGTAAGCCCTCGATGTGTAGCACCTCCAGGAGAACGCCAGAGGGACCTTGCCGTGGACAAAGACCTCGCCCTCTATGCCGGTCTGCCTGATGTTGTGGAGGACCGATTCCCTCGGCAGCTCCACCGGAAAGGTCACATGTTTGACGCCGATGTCCTTGAGGAACTCGATACTCGGTCCGTTATATGTCGTGATATGAGGGCCGGCCACCACCTCCCTCTTTAAAGGGTCGGCGATATTCAGGACCGACATGTCGTTGGCCTCTATCGCGTAGGGGAACCCGGCAAGCCTTCTGGTGAACTCAAGCTCCTCCTCGTTAGATACGACGGCGAGACTCGAAAGGACCACCTTCTTGCCGGAGTCGGCAAGCGCCCCGGCGATGCGGCCGATGTCGTCGAAGTTCAGGGCAAGCTTTTTTGTGCAGACGACCTCGCCCAGATAGACCCTGTCAACGTCCATCCCGGCGACTTCCTCGTAAAACCTTACCAACTCGTCTCTCTTCCACTCAAAGAGGACAGGCCCTAAAGTCAGCTCCATATCCAGTCAGGGTCCTTATCTTGCTTTTTATGAAACCCCACCGCTATCCGGGGATAGTAAAGCGCCCGGTGGTTGATCCATCAAAAACCGCACGATAGCCGGGCTTCTGCATATCAAACGCACCGGCAAATCAAAATTCTGAAAACTCTTGGGTTTTCAAGCCCGGAGCGGGTTCATCGGAAGACTTAAGTATGCAATAGAGTATGCGGAAAAACAAGAGTATTTTAAATCAGGGGGGCTTTCAGAAGGGGAGACTGACTTTTGCGTAAAAAAACATAAGAGTGAACAAGATAAGGGACTAATACAAACGTATTATATGAAGTTACATGATACGAACGTAAGAAATGGTTTAAGCCTTGGCGGACGACGAGGAAAACCGCAGCCGTACTCTTTGCGGTACGTCGAGGATTTTCCGAGGAGTACAACACAGTATAAAGACATTTATTACGTTCGTATTAATACTCGACCTTGATCAAAAAAAGCCCCTCAGGCGGGGCGGTCATCCCGGCTGCCGCCCTTTCTTTGGCCTCTATTATCCGGGCCACATCCTCGGGGGGTAGCTTGCCTTTCCCGACGGCCACAAGCGTGCCCACCATAATCCTCACCATGTGCCTTAAAAAAGCGGTGCCCCTCACCTCTATCTCTATCAAACCGTCGCCCTTCTCCTCTATCTCTACCGAAGTGACTTCCCTTATAGAGTGCATGGCGTCGGAGTCGGCGGCCCTGAAGGACGAAAAATCCTTCTCGCCGATGATATGAGCCGCCCCTTCCCTCATAAGCCCGATATCAAGCGGCTTGAATACATGCCATGAGAAATTCCTCAGCAGCGCCGAAGGATAACTCCTGTTCAGGACCTTATATACATAGACCTTCCCCTTTGAATCCCTGCGGGGGTCGAACTCAGGCGGCACATCGGAGGCGTCCAATATTACGATGTCCTTCGGGAGATAAGAGTTGAGTCCCTGCCTGATGTTAAAGGCGGGTATGAGAGAGGCGGTGGAAAAACACGCGACCTGCCCCATGGAGTGCACCCCGGCGTCGGTCCTCGAAGCGCCCCTCACCTCGACATCTTCACCGGTAAGCTCCCGTACGGCCCCGGCAAGCGCGCCCTGTACCGTTGGAAGATTCGGCTGGAACTGCCACCCGGCGTAACGCGTCCCCTCGTACTCTATCACCAGCCTTATGTTACGCACAAAAATCCTTCAAAAGCAAAAAACAGACCGCCTGATAAGGCTCTTGAGAGAGACTTTTTATAAAAAGTGTCCTGCGGACGGCAGATAAAAGAAGCTACCTTGTGTCTGACCTGCCATTATCAGAGTCAGACCGCTTTTAATCTGCTGACCGCCAGGTCCTCCAAGAACCTCGGCGAGAGCGGCCTTTGGTCTATATGTAGTCTTTTATGAGGACTTCGGCGATCTGTACCGCGTTCAGGGCCGCGCCCTTCCTCAGGTTATCCGAGACTATCCACATGTTGATGCCGTTCTCTATGGACTCGTCCTTTCTTATCCTGCCGACGAAGACATCGTCGAGGCCGGCGGCGTCTATCGGCATCGGGTACAGGCCTTCCTTCGGGTCGTCTACGACGGTCACTCCCGGGGCCTTTGAAAGAAGCTTTTTGACCTCCTGGGGCGTAATCGGCTTTTCGGTCTCGATGTTGACCGACTCCGAGTGGCTGACGAATACCGGCACGCGGACGGTCGTGGCCGTTACCCTTACGGTGTCGTCCCCGAATATCTTCCTTGTCTCATTGACCATCTTCATCTCTTCCTTGGTATAGCCGTTCTCAAGGAACGAGTCTATCTGCGGAAGGCAGTTGAAGGCTATCTGGTGCGGCAGCACCTTGACTTCCGGGGAGCGCATGTTGAAGAGGTTCCTGACCTGCTCCGACAATTCCTCCATCGCCTCTTTACCGGCGCCCGATACGGACTGGTAAGTGGATACCACTATCCTTTTTATTCTGTACTTGTCGTGTATGGGTTTCAAGGCCACCACCATCTGGATGGTGGAACAGTTGGGGTTGGCGATGATATTCTTCTTTTTGTACCCCGCTATGGCCTCGGGGTTCACCTCCGGGACGACAAGCGGCACATCCGGGTCCATCCTGAACTGGCTCGTGTTGTCAACGACTATGCAGCCCGCTTTGCCGGCCTTTGGGGCGTACTTCGCCGAGACGCTCGCGCCGGGTGAAAAGAGCCCGATATCGATCCCCTCGAAGGTCTCCTCGTCCAAAAGCCTCACCGGCTCTTCCTTGCCCTTGAACTCAAGCCTTGCCCCTGCGCTCCTCTCAGAGGCCAGAAGGCGTATTTCGCCTACCGGGAAGTTCCGTTCTTCAAGTATCTTTAAAAACTCCTTGCCGACAACGCCCGTGGCCCCTGCTATGGCCACGTTATAAAGTTTCTTCTTCACTGTTTTTCCTGCCTTCTTTAGCTTTTGGATTTAAAAAATCGCACCCGGGGATCCGATGTAAAATAATAAATCAAATGACGGCGGCAAGTCAACCGCTCTTTAACGGCGCTTCGGCCCGAATATCACTATCATTACGGCCGTTACTATCACGAGCATCGCGGCGAAGCCGGCTGCCGTGACCTTTTCACCGGCAAGGAGCACCCCGATAGTGACGGCGATGACCGGGTTTACATAGGCGTAGCTTGTGGCCAGAGACGGCCTGACCCGGTTGATCAGGTAGGTATAGGCGCTGAAACCCAGCAGCGCGCCGAAGACCATGAGGTAAAATAGCGCCGCCACCGAGCGCAAGGTCGGCTCGGCGGGAACGCTCTCCCCGGCGACAAGGCTCATAATAAGGAAGACAAAGCCCCCGCATATCATCTCTACCGCGGCGGCCATAAGCCCGGAGGGGAGCGGCAGGTTCCTGCCCCACGCCGAGCCGAAGGCCCAGAAGACCGCCGCCACTATAAGGGCCGCTGCTCCGGCCGGGTGCGCCCTCATGTCCCCTTCCATGTTCAGCAGCGCCACCCCTCCTAACCCGAGTACGATACCTGCCCATTCGATACGGGTCGGCCACCTCTTCCATATCCCCGCGAAAAGGACCGTCCAGAGCGGGACCGTGGCCACCCCGAGGGCGGCAAAGGACGACGATATCCACTGCTCGGCGAACACCACGCCGCCGTTACCGCCCGCAAGAAGCAGCACACCGACGACGCCACCCGCGGCCCACTGGGCCCATGAAGGGTTTTTGACCCCCTTGACCCTGAGCGCCAGGTAGAGTAATACCCCGGTGACGAAAAACCTGAAACCGGCCATGAAAAACGGCGGGAAACTCTCGAGGGCAATCCTTATCGCGAGGTAGGTGGAGCCCCAGAGTATATAGACCGAAAGGAGCGCCGCTATGACCCGGGCCCTCTCGGGGCTTTCCGTTTGACCTGTATAGTCCACTCAAATACCTTCAAAAATATAATGCGCCCTCGGGAGCAAAATGACCCGACGGCAACAGAAAAATGAGCCACCCTGCCGTGGGGCGGCCCGCGGGACATCTCCTAAACCCTGTGGGCCGCCGCGGGGAAGCATGTGATTAACGGTCCCGCAGGCGAGTGAAAGCCACCGCGGGTCTGAACGCCATAAAAACAAAAGACCACGGATCGCCCGTGGCCCGCAAAGACTCTATATATCGGTTTTACCTTTGAGCCTTCAGACCTTCTCTTCGACGGCACCTTCCTTCAAGACCGGCTGCTCCTTCGACTCGCCGAGCACGGAGAGATTTTCAGCGAACCTGTCTGCCTTCCTCTGCGCCTCGTCGTACTTGGTCTTGGCGTTGCCGATGTGTCTGCCCAGGACGTCGAACTCGGTCATGAACTTATCGAAGTCGTTTTTAAGCCCGTCCACCCGTGACATCATCTCTCTGGCCGCCGTATCCATTTCAAGGCCCTTAAGCCCCAGCAGGACCGTCTGCAAATAGGCGTAGAAGCTGTTGGGGGAGACCGGCACGACCCTTTTCGCGAAGGCGTAGGCGGTCAGCTGTTTTTCGTCCCCGAACTCCGTGTCCTTCACTATCGTCTCGTAGTAGACATTTTCAGCCGGGATATACATGAGGGCGAAGTTCAGCGTGCCCTCCTCGGGCCTTATGTAAGACGACGCTATGGCGTCTATGTGCTTTTTGCAGTCGGCCACGAACCTCCTTTTGGCCGCCCTCTTCTCCTCATCGCCCGTCCCTGAGAATATCCTCCTGAAGTTCTCCAGCGGGAACTTGGAGTCTATCGGGACAAGGACATCCTTGAACTTGACTGCGGCGTCCACCCTCAGGCCGTCGGAAAACCTGTATTGAAGCTCGTAATTCGCCGTAGGCAGGCACTGGCCCAGGAGGTCGCCTAGGAATAGCTCGCCGAGCCCTCCCCTTATCTTGGGGGCCTTCAATATCTCCTGTAGCCCGGAGATGTCTTTTCCAACCTCGAATATCTGCTCGGCGGCCTTTGAGAGCGCGCCGAGGCTCATCTTGACCTCGCCTGTCACCCTGGCCGCGGAGTCCATCCGCTGGTTGATCTGGCCCGTGGAGGCCTGGATCTGCGAGGTGACCGAAGAGAGCTGTTCGGTGACGGCTCCCGTGACGGCGTTTAGCTCCGAGGCAACGAGTTTAAGGTTGGAGGAAAGGGAGTTTTGAAGCTCCGAGCGCAGCGTGTCGTAGCGGGCGTTTAAGGCCTCGACCTCCCGGCCCCGGCTCCGGCCCGCCATTATGAAGAAGAGCCCGAGGAGGCCGAGGACAAGAAGCCCCAGAAGTACGATTATCGCGATTTCCATTTATCTCAATACTCTGAAGCCCCCGGGTTTAAACCCGGGGGGCTTCAATCGGTTTTACCTTTACGGCCGCCTTACTGCACGAGCCGTTCCTTGTACTCTCTGGCCTGGTGGACAAAGGCCTCCATGCGCGTCATGGAGTTGGTGTCCTCGGCCCCTTCGTAGACCATGTTGAGGTACGGGATGTTGTTGTTGTTCTCGCGGAGCCTCTTCAACACCGCGTTGACGACGGTACCGGGCATGCAGGTGAACGGCATGGCGTTCACCAGGCCGTGGGCGCCCTGGGCTATCATGTCGATGGATTTGCCGATGCTTAAAACCGCCTCGCCCTCGAAGGTATCCGGTATGTAGGACTCGGCCTGTTTGATGATGGCCTCGACCCTGGGCTCATGCCCGCTCCTCAAGTCGCCGTTCAGGATATCCTCGATCCTTTTTTCGTCCTTGTGCTGGAAGAAGTCGTTGGTGATCGTGCGCAGGTAATCGCCGTAGTTCCCCCTCTGCCAGGTCCTCTTCTTGTTGCAGAAGTTGGTGTAGTAGATCCACTCCGAGATGCCCGGCATCCGGACCTCGGCACCGAGGTCCTCGAGCTTCGTTATGAGGTTTTCGTTGGAAAAGCGGTTGCTCCTGACGTATATCTCGCCGACAAGGCCGACTATGGGCCTGGTGCCGGGGTTTTTGACGGCGATCTTCCTGAACTTATCCTTCGCCTCTTTCAGCTCCTTTTCCGGGAACTCCTTTCTCCTTATGGCGTCGCAAACGCCGTGCACGCTCTCCCAGTAGACCTTCTCGCTCTCGCCCCTGTTGACCTCGTACGGGCGGATCTCCCTGAGGATCTTATCGAGCAGGTCTACCGACACTATGCCCCACCACGCGAGCCGCGGGAAGTTGCCTCCCTTCACCGCGCCGAGCTCCCTGTAGAAGTTGCCGTCCTGGTCGGGCGCGTAGACAGGGACATCCTGGAACCCGAGTTCGTCCAGGACCAGCCTCTGGTAGCGGTTGTATTGGCCGAACCTGCAGGGGCCGCTGCCCGAAGGCATGAAGAACGCCGTCTTCTCCCTGTCAAAGTCCTCCTTCCTGGTCATCTTCACCATGTCTCCGGTCGTGAGTATGCACGGGTAGCACTCTCTGCCCGATGTGTAGCGCCGGCCCCACTTGAGGCTCTCGTCGTCGGGCTCGGGCATGACCTCGGCGTCTATGCCGCAGGCCTGGAACGCGGCTGCCATGCCGAAGACGCCGTCGCACATGTTCGGAAGGTAGAGCTTCTTCTTGATGTTGGTCCTTATAAGGACATCCTTTTCCTTGTTGACGATCTTCAGCTTGCCCTTGGTGTTTCTTATGCTGTCGAGGAACGCCTCGCACCTTGTTATCGCCCCGGCGTCAGCCGAGTGCTCGTCTATCTCGAGCTGGAGGAAGGGCTTGCCGGCGGATGAGTCCTTGTAGAAATGCGTGATGAGGGAGTCCGGGCCGCAGCCGAAGTTAGTGATGTATACGGCGAAGAGGCGGTTGTCGTCCTTTATAAGCTTCGCGGTGGCCAGTATCCTCTGGCCGCTCTTCCAGTACATGTCGGCGGCCAGCACGTCGTCCACCGCCGCGTCGACCGGGAGCATGTCGGAGGGGATGGCGACGGTGCCCATCGCGCGCAGCTTCTGCGGCAGCTCCAGGTTGATGCCGGAGTCCGTCGTGTTGTAGGCCCTGCCGACGATCACGAGCGCCGTGTCCTCGGGCTTGAGGCTGTCCACGACCTCTTTACCCCTGGCCACGAGCTTCTTCCCGAACTCGTCCCACGCGGAAAACGCCGCCTTCAGGGCCTTGTCCACGGAGGACCTGTCCCGATTGAGAGTCTTTCCGAACTCGTAGAACTCTTTTTTGACGGCGCCCTCCTTCTGGTTGAAGTGGAAGACCGGGGTCATCACCTCTACGCCCTCTTTCTTGAAGTCAAAGGCCGACTGCGAGAGGTACGGGATCGTCTGGACATACGGGCAGAGCTGCGTGATCTTGTGCCCTGGTTTCGATGGCCTCAGGTTCACGATGGACGGGAGGAATATCTTTTTCACTCCCTTCTCGATAAGCTCGTTTACATGCCCGTGCGCCACCTTTATCGGAAAACAGGTCTCGGTGACGATCTTTTCTATCCCGTTTTTTATTATGTCCTTGTTCGTCGGAGAGGAGAGCTGGACCCTGAAGCCCAGCACGTCGAAGAACGCCTTCCAGAAAGGGTACATCTCGTAGATGAAGAGCATCCTCGGCACGCCTATGACCGGGGCGTCCTTGCCGGCCACCTTCCCGGTGTATGTCGAGAAGAGCATCTTCTCCCTGTCCTTGAAGAGGTCAGGCAGATGGGAGTTCTTCTTGTCGTCACGCTTGACGTCGTACTTCTCGCACCTTCCGCCGTAGTACAGTGGGGCCTCGCCCTCCATCACGACCTTTCTGACCTCGCAGATGTTGGAGCAGTCCCTGCACTCAAACGAGGTGAGTTCGTATTTTTTCCTGCTGAGGTCGAAACCCTTGAACCTGGTCTTCTCTTTCGGGTCCATCTCCCTTGCCACGAGTATCGCGGCGCCGATGGCCCCGGTGACGTCGTGGTTTTCAGGGACGGTAATCTTTTTCCCGGTGACCTTCTCGAAGGCCGCCACGACCCCGAGGTTGGCGGCGGTGCCGCCCTGGAAGAATATCCTGTTTCCAATACGCCTGTCCCCGACGACCCTGTTCAGGTAGTTCTGGACGATGGAGTATGAGAGCCCGGCCACGAGGCCGTCCTTCTCAACGCCCCTCTGCTGGTAGTGGACCATGTCGGACTCGATAAAGACCGTGCACCTCTCGCCCATCGGCGGAGGCGTTGAGCAGCCAAGGGCAAGGTCGCTGAACTCGCCCTTGATGCTGATGCCGAGCCTCTCGGCCTGCTCCTCAAGGAAAGACCCCGTGCCGGCGGCGCAGACCTTGTTCATCTCGAAGTCAACGACGACCCCGTCTTTCAACGCTATGTACTTGGAGTCCTGCCCGCCTATCTCGAAGATGGTATCGACCGTGGGGTCTATCTCGGCGGCGGCGATGGCCTGGGCCGTTATCTCGTTACGGATGACGTCGGCGCCGATGAAGTCACCGGATAAGTACCTGCCGGAACCGGTCGTCCCGACGCCAAGGACGTTTACGAACTCGTCGCACTCGTCCCCGACCTCCGAAAGCCCCTTCCTTATCGCCTCAAGGGGGCGTCCGGCGGTGGCGAGGTAGCGCTTCGTTATGAGCTTGAGGTCCTTGTCTATCAGGATGACATTCGTGCTCGTCGAGCCGACGTCGATCCCGAGGTAAGCGTCTATCTTTTTACCCTTATCGAGCGGATACCCGGTCCTGGACACCCGCTGAGAGGGGTGGCCTTCGGGGCGGGTCAGCTTCTCAAGAGACCTTTCGTTCTTCCGGCCCGAGCCGATGTACTCCTCGAGGGCGGAAACCCCCTTGAACGAGCCTATGGCCTTGTTCATCTCAAGGCATGAAAATACCGCTCCGAGCGCGCCCATCGAGGCGTAGTGGGCCGGGATGATGTAGTCGGCGTCGGACAGTTCGAGGACGTCCTTGAAGGCCTTCCTCACGCCGAGGTTGGCGGCCACTCCCCCCTGGAACGCCACCGGCCTGGTGAACTCCTTGCCCTTGCCGATGGTGGCCTTGAAGTTCCTGGCAACCGCGTAGCAGAGCCCGGCGACGATGTCGTAGTCAGGAGTGGCTATTTGCTGCAGGTGTATCATGTCGCTCTTGGCGAATACCGAGCACCTTCCGGCTACCCTGGGCGGGTGCTTGCTCTTTAACGCGAGGTGGCCGAAGTCCTCGATAGTGAGACCCATCCTGAAGGCCTGCTGGTCGAGAAACGACCCTGTGCCGGCGGCGCAGACCGAGTTCATCTGAAAGTCGGCTATGCGCAGCTTCCCGGCGTCCCCTTCCGGAGCTAGAAATATGAGCTTGGCGTCCTGGCCGCCCATCTCTATCACGGTCCTGGCCTCCGGGTGATACATCTCCACGGCCCTGGCCTGGGCTATGACCTCGTTGGTGAAGCCGGCCCCGATGAGCGGGGCCACGAGCTTTCCGCCCGAGCCCGTGGCCGCGACGAGCTTTATGTTCTCGCGGCCGTACTTCTTTACGAACTCGGTCAAGAGGGCCAGCGAGGTCTCAAGCGGCTCACCCTTGGTGCGCGTATAATGCTCCTCAAGTATATTCCTGTATTCATCGACTACTACGGTATTGGCGCTTACGGAGCCGATATCTATCCCGATATAAACAGTCCTGGATCCCGTCAACTTACACCTCCGTGCTAATGTTTAAAATTGTTATGATCGCAAACCGGATGAACGACCTGAACCAGACCCTGCTGAAGCATAACGGATTTCCCATGAAGCCGTGCGGTGAACAAACGGTGACCGTGGGCTTTGTAAGCCCAGGGATTCTCGCAGCCCCGACAATAAAATGTGGTGGTGGATACTGGGAGCATCGAGAAGTAAGGCGACTATCAAAACACGACTGTTTGAAAGGCCCGGGGCTGTTGAGTTAAGCCCAAGGCACGGCCATCAGGCCAAGAACAGACCCGCGGCATCATTTCCGGGAGGAGATAAAACGAAGAAAAAAGTATGGCTGACCTGCTCGACGTTCGGTATTATTATCGACGATTTCCGCCGTCTTGTCAACAGGGCGTTGCTACTTTATCGTGTCATGGCTCAGCCTACATTACCATCGTTAAAATGTGATTTCACTGATATTTGGCATGTTTTAGATAAAAAATAACCGGCCAGGAACGCCTCTGGAAAAGGTCTCTTTCCGGGAGGCGGCAAACCGGATCACGGATGCGAAGCCGCCGGGCTTCATCGGGGTAAAAATACAAAAGGCCCGGAGAGGTCCCCGGGCCTTTCAGTCTTTCTTGAAAAACTTACTTCGCGATATCCTTTATGTGCGCGATTACGGCCTTTACTTCGTCGTCATTGAGGGTCTGCTTCGGCATGCCGATGGCGAAGTTCTTGTACTTCTTCTCGGCTCCGTTGCGGCCGTTCTTGATAACATTGGCGATGTCGCCTTCCGCGCTGCTCTTTACGAAGGCATT
>JACRCH010000113.1 GCA_016219115.1 Deltaproteobacteria bacterium | reverse complement strand
CGGCAAGCCGCGTTTAATTAAAATTCTCCGCCATAAATTGCGGAGAATTTTGATGGCATGGAAAGATCATTTGTATTTGCCAGCCTTGACCCGCCGCTAAAGCGACGGGATTGCGGAGTGGCACACCCATTCAACCCGAAGGAAATATTAAAAACCCCTTTCCGGCCGCATTTTTATTCCGGTCTGATGTTTCAGGATGCCTTCTTAAGCTGCCTCTTTGGTTTTTTTATCTTCCTCAACGGAGTTTAAATGTTCCGTCTGGGCCTGAAAGCAAAAATTCTCAACTTGACCATAGGTCTTACTCTTCTCGGCTTAGGCGTGCTCGTCCTCCTCGTCATCAAGGAGGAGGAAAAGAGCCTGCTCAGGGAGAGGATGAAGGCGAGCGAGCTTATGGCCCAGCCGATCCTTCACACCATCTACAAGGACATGCTCGACGAGAGGGCGGACATGCCCCGTTTCCTCATCGAGGGCTTGAGGACCATCAAGGGCGTTGAAAGGGTACAGCTCATCAGGGCCAACGGGGTAGAGGAGGCGTTCAACGACTACAAGACCCTCAAAGACGTCAAGGCCGAGTTCGGCGAGATAAAGCCCGAGTGGACCGCCGACCACGTCAACAAGCTCAATAACGTCGCCCAGGGCATACATAACCCCGATTTCAAAAAGGCCCTCCTGAAGTTCACCGAGGGGGACAAGGAGGCCGTTTACTACATAGAGCAAGAGGGCGACAAGAACTACTTCACGTACCTCGTGCCGATAGTGGCCAAACCCAAGTGCCACGGCTGCCACGCCCGCGACGAGGCCGCAAGAGGGGTCCTGATGATTTCCACCTCGCTTGATGAGATGTACGGGGTCCTCTCCGGGAGCAGGAACAGGTGGATACTCTACGGGGTGGTAACCGTCACTGCCATGTCGCTTCTTCTGGGGCTCCTTGTGACCGGGGTCATAACCCGGCCCATTGACCGTACCGTCGATATGCTCAAGGCGATAGCCGAAGGCAAGGGGGACCTCACCAAGCGTCTCGACATAACGTCCGATGACGAGATAGGCATGCTCGCCAAATGGTTCAACAAGTTCGTCGACGGCATGCGGCACATGGTCAAGGATATATTCGGCATCTCAATGGAGGTCTCCAAGGCATCCGGGGAGATCGAGTCGTCCTCGAAGGAGCTGATAGCGGCGGTCCACAAGCAGCTGCAGGCCGCCGAAGACACCTCGACTTCGATAAAGGAGATGGACGCCTCCATAAAGACCGTGGCCGAGGAGGCCGAAGCGCTGAACGCCTCCTCGAAAGAGGTCTCCGACTCGGTGCGGACCATGTCGGGCTCGGTCGACGACGTGAAGGTCAATATCGAGAAGCTCTTCTACTCCGCCTCATCGACCACGTCGTCCATAAACGAGATAGCCATTTCCATAAACCAGGTAGCCTCCCATGTCGATGAGCTGTCCAAGAAGACCGAGGAGGTCGTCTCCTCCATCATAGAGATAGGGTCCACCGTAAAGGACGTCGAGACCTACTCGAGAAAGCAGGCCGAGCTGGCCGAGCAGGTCAGGGAAGACGCCGAAGGATCAGGCATGGCCTCCGTCTTAAAGACGAAAGAAGGAATAGAGAAGGTCAGCGAGGAGGTCGCCTCCACCGCGATAGTCATCAACAGGCTCGGCGAGAGGTCCAAGGAGATCGGCAAGATCCTGACCGTCATCAACGACATAGCGGACACCACGCATCTTCTGGCGTTGAACGCCACGATACTTGCAGCGCAGGCCGGGGACCACGGCAAGGGTTTCGCCGTAGTAGCCAGGCAGGTAAAAGACCTCGCCACCAAGACTACGGCGTCGACCAAGGAGATATCCGAGCTCATCGGCCAGGTCCAGAACGAGGTCGCCGTGGCCGTCGATTCCATGCAGAGGAGCTCCGAGAAGGTCGAGGACGGCGTGAGGTTGTCGAGGGACGCCAAGGAGGCGCTCACAAAGATTCTGGATTCCGCCGGTAGGTCCTTCGACATGGCCAAGATGATAGAGAAGGTCACGATAGAGCAGACCAAGGGAGCCGGCCAGATAACCAATGTCGCCCAGATGATCAGCTACATGGTCTCGGACATCAAGAACGCGGCCAACGAGCAGTCCAACGCCGCCAGGGAGATATTGAAGGACACGGTCCAGATGAAGGAGTTCATGGAGAAGGTCAAGCTCTCCACCGTGGAGCAGTCCAGGGAGAGCAGACGCGTCAGCGAGGCCATCTTCAATGTCGTCGAGAAGATAAAGCGGGTGGCCGGGGCCACCTCCGAGCAGATGGTCTTCTCAAAGAGGATAGTAGGGGCCGTTGAGACGGTCAAAAAGGCCGCCGAGGACAACGCCGCCCTTGCCGTCAGGCTTGAGAAGATGGTAAAGGGGATGAACAAGCAGGCCGACGCCCTGAGAAACACCGTAGGCAGCTTCAAAACATAACGACGGAGGAAGACGATGCCGGTATTTAAGAAGTTGTTTTTCGGGACTCTCGCGTGTCTCTTTGTCCTTGTGCCTTTGACGGGCCATGCCGCCCAGCCCGACTGGGGTAAGGCTTCGACCGCAAAGATAGTGCTGTTCTATCCAGGCGTGACCTCATGGGATTTTCTGACAAGCGACGACCACAGGCTCGGCGGCAGGGAAATAACGCAGACCAGGAAGGACTGCAGGCACTGCCATCTCAGCAAGAACGGGGAGCTCGATCTCAAGGCCGACGAGATCGCCTCGGGCGCCGTCAGGATGAAAAGGTCCCATAACGCCTTTGAGCCGGAGCCTGCGGCCGGAAAAAAGGGGACCATGCAGGCCACGGTAGCCGCGGCGTACGATGACGAGTTCCTTTACCTCAAGTTCGAGTGGGACTCCAGAGGGGGCGGCTGGCTCGCTAAAAGCGACGGCGTGCCGGACAGGGTCTCCGTGCAGTTCAACAAGACCGAACCTTCCTTCAGGAAGTACGGATGCTTTATCACCTGTCATAACGACCTTAACACGATGCCTAAAAGCCCGTCTAAAAAAGAAGTAGCGGCCGACCCGTTCTACGGCAGCCGCGACAGAGACGACGTGAGGCTGTACGCGTACTACGCTAAAAAGTCCTGGTCGGATAGGAAGAACCGGCAGGAGCTTGATAAAAGGCTCAAGGAGGGCGCAAGGATCGACCTCGTCTCCGTGGAGTTCATCGACGGGAAAAGCGTCCTTGACGAGGGCTGGATATTCGACGACAGGGTGCTTGAGAAAAGCCCCGGCATCGGCGACTCCGGCTCTTTTACCAGCGGCAAGTACACTGCCGTTTTAAGAAAAAGGCTTAAATCGACCGACCCGTACGGGGTAAGCATAAAGCCGGGCGAAGTCGTCTCCATAGGGGTCGCCATCCATGACGGGGGGGCAGCCAAGAGAAAGCACTACGTCTCGTTCCCCATGACCGTGGGCCTTGGGACAGCCGCCGATATAAGGGCGGAGATGGTATCGAAGTAGACGGCGGCCGGTTCTTCAATCACAAAATTCCCTGTAGCTTGCTAGCAGGGTTTCCTTGTAAAATCCTCCCCCTCGATGTGAGAGGGTGGGGGTGAAAAAATGTTTTCACCATCCTCTCAACCCCCTCGCAAACGAGGGAGGGGAGGTTTAAGGTGATACCCCGGAGAAAAGCTCCCGGGTGGTTCATTTTTTTTACGGCCATATAGGTCCTTCGGGACGGCGCCGGCTGAGACGGCGCCACAGCGGTTAAGGAGCCTTGAAATGGATTCCAGGGGATTTTTCAGGTTTTTTGCGCCTGCCTTTTTTTTTGCGGCCGTTTTTTTGGCCGCCGCGCTTTTTGCGTCAGACTCGGAAGCGTACCCGTTTTTCTCGCGTAAGGTCGGACGCGACTGCACCTACTGCCACGCCCTTTTTCCAAGGCTCAACGAGACCGGCAGGGTCTACCGCTCCAACGGCTACAGGTTTGCCGTTGATGAGTGGAAGGAGGTAAAGGACTGGGCAAGCGTTCCTCTCTCCGCGGAGGTGGAAGTCGAGGGGGCGTACAACAGGGTAAAGGCCGCGGGTGTCAGGACCGAGTCGTCGGACCTGAAGATAGAAGAGGTGGAGATAACGGCCGCAGGCGCCTTTGGAAAGGACGGCAAGATCACCTCGCTCGTTTCCGTCGTCTCAGGGCAGACCGACACCGGGACGGACACCTCCATACACAAGGCGTTCATACAGGTAAACGACCTCGTAGGCCCGGCGGGGGAGGGGTTTTTGAACCTGAGGGCGGGCCAGTTCGACATGGGACTGCCGTTTCTCAACACCGTTGGCACGGTCTTGACTAACCGCTACCTGGCCGACTCCGTCCTCGGTGTCCTGGCGGGGGAAGAGAGGGCCGTTGAGCTTAACGGCTCCGTTGTGACGGATGAGGAATCAATGCTGCCCACGCACAGGTACTCGGCGGGGGTGGTGAGGGAGAACGTCTACGATGACAACAAGCTCAGGGGATACTACGCCGCGTACTCAGCGACTTTCCGTGAAAAGTACAACATCGGAGTCATTTACAGGGGAGGGCATGAGAAGTACGGCTCGAAGGACGCCTCATTTGGCAAATATGGTCTTGCCGGCAGCGCCGATGCCGGCCCATTTATCGTAACTATGGGATATTTCAACGCAAACAGGTCGGGCACTCCAAGGCGCTCAGACTGGCTGGCGGAGCTTATATACCAGCCGCTGCCGAGGCTCAGTTTCGCCGCCCGTTACGATTATCTGAAGGAAAAGGGCAGGACAGGCGCAAAGTCACAGACTTTTATGGCACGATATAATATATTATCCAATGTCTACACTCAGCTTGAGTACAGAGGACTGACGGATAATGGTCATGCAACAGGAGCCAACGAGGGCGAGGATAAATTGCGGCTTCTCTTTGTAGCAGTATTTTAATATTTCCTTCGGGTTGAATGG
>JACRCH010000114.1 GCA_016219115.1 Deltaproteobacteria bacterium | reverse complement strand
GCCGAGCGCCTCTTCCCTGGAATAACCCGTCACCTCCTCGAACATCGGGTTTACATACTCTATGACGCCGTTCTTGTCGGTAATGAAGACGATATTGACGCTGTGCTCTATGGCCATCGAGAGCTTTTTCAGCTCGAATTCGGCCTTTTTCCTCTCGCTGATGTCCTGTATGGCGCCTAACATGCGTGCCGGGATCCCCTTTTCATTGAAGCTGACGGCCCCCTCGCCGCGCACGGTTCGCACCGATGCGTCGGGGAGCACCATCCTGTGCTCCACCGAGTAGTCCTTCCCCCTGTACATGGCGTCGAAAAAGGCCTTCTTTACGATCTCCCTGTCCGCCGGGTGGACATAGTTCATGAAGGACTCGTAAGTGGTCCCGAACGCGCCTTCTTTAAGGCCGAAGACGCGGTAGACTTCCTCCGACCAGTAGATGGTGTTGCTCAATATGTCCCAGTCCCAGCTCCCCATGCGCGCTATCTGCTGGGCGGTCCTGAGGCGGAGCGCGCCGTCCTTCAGGGCGTCTTCGGCCATCTTTTTCGCCGTAATGTCGGAGAACATCCCGTCAGCGTATTTTATCCCGTCCTTGAAGTAAGTCGTCGCGGCACTGTCCCGTATCCATAACCACTGCCCGGACTTCGTCCTTATCCTGTACTCGATGTCGTAGCCCTTTTCCTCATTGAAGAGCGCCCTGTGCGCGTTTACGACCTTATCGACGTCGTCACGATGGGCCAGGAGGAACAGGAGCCGTATATCCCTGTAAACCTCATCCTGTGAATAGCCCGAAAGCTTTTCCATGTTCGGGCTTATGAATACAATTTCCGACGCCCTGTTGGCGGTCCACGTCACGTCCGGGATGTTCTGGATAAGCGAGCGGTACTTCTCCTCGCTCGTCTTGAGGGCGGAGTCCCTCGACATGATGTCCCGCGCCATGCTGTTGAAGGACCCCGCCAGCTCGCCTATCTCGTCGCTTGTCCCGGCCGGGATAGTCTGGCCGTAGTCCCCTGCCGCGAGCGACCGGGCCGCCGCCGAGAGCCTCTGGAGCTGGAGGACCACGGTCCTGTAAAACGCGATGAATAGGAGCGAGATAAGCCCGGCCACGACAACCCCAACGATGACGGCGTCCCTCCTCATGGACTCAAAAGGCGCCAGGGCTTCAAGCTCGTTCCTCTCCACCAGAATGGTCCATTGGAGCGCTGGCATGCACGTTGATGCGCCGGCCACGTCAACGCCCATCTGATTCCTGTAGAACCCGGAGGAGGCCACTTTTTCATTGAGACACGTCCGTAAGGGGAGCGTCGCCAGAGACAGCTTTTGTGCGCCGCCCGCGGGCCTTGTCCCGGCCAGTATCGCTCCGTTTCCGTCCACCAGATAGGCCTCTATAGTCTTCCGGCGGGGGGACGCGCCATGCTCTTTCTGGAACCGGCCGCTTAAAACGCCGTCGAGCCCGGATAGGGTGAACAGGTTCACCACCATCCCAGTCCGTAGGCCGGTTCCCGGGCTCTTTACGGGGGCGGTGACCGCTATCGCCGGCACGCCCTCAGGCCCGAAAAGGAGTTCCGTTACGTCCTGCCCCGCCATGGCTCTCATGAAGAAAGGCTCACCGGATACGTCGCGCCCTATGAAGGAACTGTCGGTGGAAGAGACTATCAAACCGTCGGCGGATACGACATGGATGGCGCGGACGTGGGCGTGGAGCGGGAGTTTGTTCCTGGTGAGATGTTCGTCGAGACGGGCCGGGGCGACACGGCCGCGCGGCGCAAGCCCGTCGAGCGCCTTGATTATCAGCCCATCGCTGGAGAAGTCCCTCGTGATCCTTCTGGACGTCTCGATGAACTGGTCCACCTGTGCCTCCACGGCGGTGGAAACGACCGAGAGGTTGTCGAGGAGTTGCTCTTTGATCAGGGCGGTGTTCCTCTTATACCCGTAGACAAACGTTATGAATACGGGCAGAAGAATGATGACTACCGCCGCCAAAGCCTTCCTTGAAAGGGAGAAGATAAGCCTGCTCATTTTTTTAGTGTTCTGAAACCCCAGAGGTTTTTGAGCTTGGGGAGGTTTCATTTTTTTAGCGTTCTGAAAACCCGTTGTTGAATATGCATGGCGAGCGTATTCCCCGCTATCCAAGTCGCGGGGACAAGCGAGCGAATAGAAATTGCCCCCTTACATATCGGAGATTCCCCGCGGGGAGCTTCGGTCTAAAACAGGGTTATGAGTGTCGAGACGGGCCAGGGTGAAGTGGATATCCTTGAGGGACAAAGGTGTTTATCGGATAAAGACGGCGGATGCGGCTGGTGATACGCCGGTCTTTTATCTCATCCCGGTGCAACGCACGCCCAAATATCATAACCCTATAAAGCGAAAAAAGCAAATTTCTCGCCGGGTTGAATGTAAATGTATGCATACCCCCCTTATATCTTATATCGGCGGACAACAGGACACACTTTACTTTTTTTAACGTTTTGTAACCGTCTGAGTTCACGGCCCGGAGAGGGTGAGGGTACTACGCGGCAATCTGAGGGGTCTGGCGGGCGAATAGAATATGGGCACTCCCTTATGTGTCAAAGGCTCCCATGAGCGATTTGGGCACAGGGGGCGTCGATTTTCATGGACGGTTATAATGAGGCCGAGATTTTCAAGAGACACCCGGAGCAAGCTCCGGGGGATTAGACCACGAAGGAAACATTAAAAATGCCCCGCAACTTGTTGCGGGGCATTTTCAGGTCTTAAGCGCGGGTTGGCTTGGAGTGGCGGTTACGGCTACCGCGCCGCGGAATCGGGCGGGCGTGGATATGAGCCTGCGCATCTAAAGCGGCCTCCAATATAGACAAAGGGCCTCAGCCCTTTTGCCTCGGCCTCCTGTTCGCTTCGAGGACTTTTTTCCTGAGCCTTATGCTCTGAGGGGTCACCTCGACGAGCTCGTCCTCCCCTATGAACTCGAGCGCCTGCTCCAGGTTCATGATATGCGGCGGATAGAGTATCATGGAGTCGTCAGAGCCCGATGCCCGCATGTTGGTCAGCTTTTTCTCCTTCACCGGGTTGACGTCCAGGTCGTTCTCCCTGGAGTTCTCACCTATCACCATCCCCTCGTAGACCGGGGTGTTCTCCGTGACCAGGAGGGTGCCGCGCGGCTGGAGGTGGAAGAGCGCGTAAATCGTGGTGGTGCCGCCCCTGTCGGAGACGAGCGTGCCGGTCTGTCTCTTCGATATCGTCCCGCACCACGGCTCGTATCCGTCGAAGATGTGGTTCAGGAGCCCCATGCCCTTGGTGTCGGTGAGGAACTGGGACCTGAAGCCGATAAGCCCCCTCGAAGGTATGCGGAACTCGAGCCTCACCCTGCCGTGGCCGTTGTTCAGCATCTTTTGCATCTTGCCCTTTCTCGCGCCTATCTGCTGGGTGACGACCCCGATGAACTCCTCGGGGATGTCTATGACAAGGTGCTCCATCGGCTCGTGCACAACGCCGTTGACGGTCTTTGTTATGGTCTCCGGCATCGATACCGAGAGCTCGTAGCCCTCCCTCCGCATCATCTCTATGAGGATGGCGAGCTGAAGCTCTCCCCTGCCCATGACCTTGAACGCGTCCGCTCTTTCAAAGTCGACCTTTATGGAGACGTTGTAGAGAAGCTCTTTTTCGAGCCTCTCGCGCAGGTTCCTGGCGGTGACGTATTTGCCCTCCCTGCCGGCGAACGGCGAGGTGTTGGCCGAGAAGACCATCGATATGGTCGGCTCGTCGACCGTTATCCTCGGCAACGGTTTCGGGTTGTCCACGTCGGTAATGGTGTCGCCGATGCCGACGTCCTCCATGCCCGCGACGGCCACGATGTCGCCGGCCACGGCATCCCGGGCGTCCACCCTCTGGAGCCCCTGGAAGACGTAGAGCGAGGAGACCTTGGCCTTTATCGCCTTGCCCTCGTGGTTGACCGTGGAGACCTGGGAGCCGGCCTCTATCCTGCCGGAGAATATCCTGCCTATGGCGAGCCTGCCGACGTAGTCGCTGTAGTCTATATTGGTGACGAGGACCTGGAGCGTCCCTTTCGGGTCCCCGACGGGCGCCGGTATGGTGGAGATGATCTTCTCGAACAGGGGGCGCAGGTCCTCGGACGGCGCCTCCATGTCGAGCGTGGCCGTGCCCTTCTTGGCGTTCGTGTAGACTATCGGGAAGTCGAGCTGGTCTTCCGTGGCGTCGAGGTCTATGAACAGGTCGTAGACCTCGTTCAAGACCTCTTTTATCCTCGCGTCCGGCCTGTCTATCTTGTTGATGACGAGTATCGGCTGTAGCTCGAGCTCAAGGGCCTTTTTCAGGACAAAACGGGTCTGGGGCAGGGGGCCCTCCGAGGCGTCCACAAGGAGGAGCACCCCGTCGACCATCTTAAGCGTCCTCTCCACCTCGCCGCCGAAGTCGGCGTGGCCGGGGGTATCCACTATATTTATCTTTACCGGGCCGTACTCGACCGCGGTGTTCTTGGCCATTATGGTTATCCCGCGCTCTCGCTCCAGGTCGATGTTGTCCATGACCCTTTCCTGCACCTTCTCGTTCGAGCGGAAGATGCCGGACTGCCTGAGCATCGCGTCCACAAGGGTCGTCTTGCCATGGTCAACATGTGCTATGATCGCTATGTTCCTTAAATTGCCGTTCTCCATACACCTCACCGTTCCGTTGCGATTGAATTGAGGCAGCCTTGATATAATATATCTGCCCTTATAAAAATAGAATCAATTATTATACGTTAAATGCCGGCAGAGGTAAAGGGATTTCGCACGATAAGAAGGTTTTTTATGAATATGCAAAGCGAGCGCATCCCCCGCGGCTTGGCTTTGGAGTCAAGCGAGCGAATAGAAATAGATACTCCCTTACATGTCGAAGATTCCCCGCGGCTTGCCGCGTGGAATCTTCGACATGTAAGGACCAACGAGAAAATCGCTATGCCGAGGACGTAAGAGTATTTTAATTGTCGAAATTTTTTACACTGCTTGTAAATATCGCTAACCTATTGATATTAAAGCTATATATTTGATTTCTATATGTTAATGGTTTTGTTTTTTGACAGGCGTTTGTAAAATTCCTCGACAATTTTATCAAGGTATGGCGTCAAAAAATTTTTAGACAGAGAGGATTAAAATAAAACCATCTTAAAAATCAATAGGTTCTCAAATGAATCATCTGCTGGGCTGATTCATGGTACAGTTCTTGCGATTATTAATTATGGCGATTGATAATCGGCATCATAGTCGTGGATTTTTTATCTTTTGGAACATGCATAGTGAGTGCATTCCCCGCGGCTTGTTGCGGGCTCAAGCGAGCGAATAGAAATAGATACTTCCTTATATGTTGAAGCTCCCCGTGGCTTGCCACGTGGAGCTTCAACGGGCTCAAGCGCTTCAACAGGCATGGAAGCGGACTCCCCGCGGCCTGGGCTTTAAGGAAAATTATTTTTCTAAACGGAGGAGGGGATACGATGAAGATTATACGCTGTTTATCCGCCGCGATTCTAATAGCGCTCATGGGGATACTCTCATCCCCCACACGTTCACAGGCGTCTATGATGGTTGACTTCTCGGAAGGTTCCGTCGGGAACTTTGATACGCTCATCGCAACATCTACAGACACGGTCTTTACAATCCCCGGCTTTTCGGACTTCAGGGACTTCAGCTACAATCCCGTTGCCGGCTGGGGCGGCGCATTTACCTCGGCTAATGTAATCGGCGCTTCCGGGCCGGTGAGGGATGAGCTGGTCTTCGGGATGAGCTTCGATGAAACCTTCGCCACGGTGCCGTTCAGCGTGGAGTTCTATGCATACGAGCAAACGACCCTCCGTGATTGGGTAACCATGAACTATAACGGGGCAGGGCTCATTACAAATTACGCCAACTGGGACTTCATAGTCCATAATGCCGCGGTCCCGGAATCGGGCGCACTGCTCCTGCTCGGCTCAGGCCTTGCGCTTGCTGGGTTGGCGTTGCGCGGAAAGATAGGCCTGTAACAACGGTTGACGAACAACGCGTCCCCGCCGCGTAATTACAGTGCCAACTCGGCCTTATGTTTTTCCTTGCCGTTTGTTGAAGAATAACGCGCCCCACTGCGTAATTGCAGGGCGTCCTACCTCCTGAACGCGGAGTGGCATTCCACACAGCCGTCAAGGAGCCTCTTTGTCAGCGTGAGCATCCTCTGGCGGTCGTTCCCGCGGGCCGCGGACGCGAGGAGCCCGAGCTCCCTGTGGAACTTCCTGTCAAGCCTCTCGAACTCTTCAAGCTTATCGGCGTTTTTCGGGGGCCTCACGGCGCCTGAATGGAGCGCCTCGGCGGTCCTCTCCTCCTTGCCGTGCATAGAGTGGAGCGCCCCGGCGACCGCCTCGCCGTCCCCGAGGGAGACGGCGGTGACCACCTTCTGAAAGACCGCGTTCAGGGTATGCATCTCATCCCTGAGCGGGCTCCGGACGGGTGTGTCCTTCTCAGCCGCCTCCGTCCGCCCAAGACCGGCCGGGGCCTGCGCCCCTATAATCAAAGAGGCCAGGGACGCGATTAAGAACCGTTTCATCTCAATACCCTCTCCGCTCGTTCCACTCTCATAAGAAAAAGGATTTTGGAAGCCTGCTTCAACAGGGCGATGGAGACCGCGCGGACGGCATGCGTCATTCGCTATCCGGCGCTGGTTTCCTGTTTTTGAACATGCATAGCGAGCGCATTCTCCGCAGCTTGCTGCGGGGTCAAGCGAGCGAATCGGATATAGATACTTCCTTACATGTTGAAGCTCCCCGCGGCTTGCCGCGGGGAGCTTCAATACCCCGCATTCCATAAAGCGGTTTTAAAACTCATACCGCGCCTGCATGTACATGTTGTCGTTTTTGTCGAGAGAGCCGAACTGGGTCGTATCTTTCTTTCCGCCGAAGACATTAGCGCCCAGGGCCGCCCAGACATGGTCTGAGAAGTTGTATCTGACCTCCGGGTTCAAAAGATAGTCCCTGTCCACGGGAGACCAGAAGGAGAACCACTGAAGCCTCATGTTCTGGTGCATGATAAGGTATGTCAGCCGAATGGACGCGAGGTCCCTGAACCTCGGCTCCTT
>JACRCH010000112.1 GCA_016219115.1 Deltaproteobacteria bacterium | reverse complement strand
TGACGCTCCGCTATGCCCACCTTGCCCCGAGCCATAAGGTGAAAGCGGTAGAGATGTTGGAAAAAAACGGTTACGTTTTGGTTACGTTCAAAGAAAAGGGGCTAAAGCTTTCGCCGTAACCCCTTGATTTGTTTGGCTCCCAGGGAGGGATTCGAACCCCCGACCCGGTGGTTAACAGCCACCTGCTCTGCCGGCTGAGCTACCTGGGAATTGGTTTTAATCTTCCTGAACGATTGATGCTACGGCGCTTTTACGAAGTTTTTTAAAATTTACCTTCGGAAAACCTGTGTCATGGCTGGTGTAGGAGGTCTCACTTTAAGTCCGCACCTCTGGAATCCCCAGGAAGGTTCAAAGTAGTTATATTAATATTTCTCGTAAATTCAAGTCAAGGGTTTTCATTCGCCGCGTCACTTTTTTTACCTTTACACCCTATTGGATATAAAACGGACTTAAGGGCTTAAAGCCCGGTTTTTTTAGCCTGCGTTTCCCGCCGCCATCCTGAAAACCCGTTGGAATCAAGAAAATCCATTCAATTAAAGCTTTTTTCGTCTAAGATAATTATGCTATAATTTCCAATTCTGACTTTAGGAGCGGAAACCCCGGTGGTTTTCGTCAGCAAGCCGCAATCAGATTCGGCAAAGTCGTTTTTTGCATTATAACGGTCACACCGGGTAAATAAAAACCTGTAAACCCACGGCTCTGCCAGGGGACTCACAGAGTTTGACAGTTCCTGGGACATAATTTCCCGCAGTCTGTCCTTGCTAAATTCGCCCGTTTGACGGGTTATGGAGATGGGATTGACTTTTCACCCTCCACGCTTCCCGTTGCATAGGCTTCGCGCAACGGGAGCCCAGCCCTCACAATCGAGGGAGGTTTTGGCATGGTTGTTAGTTTTTAGCATTTAGCCCCTTTGAGGGGCGTCTTTTCAAGGACCGGGCTTTGCCTGGGGTAGATGACTATTTTCAAAATTACAGATGTATTCACGGACCAAGATGCCGCAGGCCGGACCCGAAGATAATACTTATACTCTGAGAGCCGCTCTTTCCGAGGCCTTAAGCCTGAAGGGAGGGCGCGGCCTCACCTTGACCGGCCTTTACGGGAGCTCAAAGGCGTATATCCTCGCCGCCCTTTTCAAGGCCTCGGCCAGGCCCATCCTTGCCGTTTTGCCGACCCAGGAGGCGGCGGAGGATTTTGTCGAAGACCTGAGGTTTTTTCTCCGCCCCGAAGATGTATCGTTCTATCCTTCCACCGAAACGCTCCCGTTCGAGGCGCTCCCGACCCATCAGGACCTCCAGTCGCAGAGGATAGAGGTCCTCTTTAACCTGCCGGGCCAACGGCCTTTTGTGGCCGTAAGCGCCGCGGCGAACCTCATGCAGAGGGTGATCCCCGGAGAGGGGCTTAACCGCAAGGTCGTAGAGCTTGAAAAAGGGGTCGAGGTCCCGCGTGATGAGATCATCGCAACGCTCCACGAGATAGGCTACTCCAGGATGTCGATGGTCGAGGAGAGGGGCGAGATGAGTCTCAGGGGAGGGATCCTCGACATATTCCCGCCGATGTACGACTCTCCGTTGAGGGTAGAGTTCTTCGGGGACGAGGTGGAGTCGATCCGCCACTTCGACATCTCCACGCAGAGGTCTTTAAAGGAGCTGGATTCCATAAGGATACTTCCGGCGAGGGAGACGACGCTTACAAAGGATTCAAGGTCCTCGGCGCGGGATAAGCTTATAGAGAGGGCGGACCTGCTCGGCGTAAAAAGAGACTCCTGGGAGCCGCTTTCGGATAAGCTGCGCGACGGCGTTACGGCCGGAATGGATTACCTACTGCCGCTTTTTTATGAGAAGCTCGACACGGTATTCGATTATCTGAGGGAAGACGCCCTCGTGGTCATGGTAGACCCGGAGCTGTCGGACCCGGAGATAGAGGAGCTCTCAACGGTGGTCAGGGAATCGTCCGCCAAGCTCGCGGCCAGGAGGCAGTTCTTCGTCGAGCCCGAAAGTTTATACTTAAGCGCTGACGAGGTGAGGGCCCTCCTAAAAAGATCGCCTGTCGTAAGTCTGGAGAGCTTCAGGGGACCGGGGGCCGGCTTCACGGTAGAGTCGAATCTGGACTTGAGGCAAGAGATATCCCTGAAGAAGGGCACGGAGCTATTCTCCCCGTTGACGGACCGGGTGAAGCGGTGGGCCGAGGAAGGGCTGAAGGTCTTTCTGACGGCCCACAATAAGGGGCAGGCCGAAAGGACAGTTGATCTCCTGGAAGGCTACGGACTTAAACCGCCGGTCATATCAGGCCCTGAGGTCATCGAAAAAGCCTCTCAGGGCTTTTTCATCGCTACCGGGTCGCTGTCGACCGGCTTCAGGCTCGCCTCCGAATCGATCGTCGTAGTCTCCGAGGAGGAGGTCTTCGGCGAGAGGGTGAAGCGCAGAGGGCCGCCGTCCAAAAAGCTCGACGCCTTCCTGACCCAGTTGCAGGACCTCACGGCAGGCGACTTTATCGTACACGCCCACCACGGGATAGGGCTCTATAAAGGGTTGAAGAGGCTCTCCATCGACGGCGTGGAGAACGATTTTCTCCTGCTTGAGTACAGGGGCGGAGACAAACTCTACCTCCCGGTCTGGAGGATGGACCTTGTAGGCAAGTACCACGGCTTTGAGGGGAGCGCCCCTGAGCTGGACAAGCTCGGCGGGCCCGGCTGGGAGAAGACCAGGAAGAAGGTCAAGGAGTCGGTCGAAAAGCTCGCCGGAGAGCTCCTTAAGCTTTACGCCGAAAGGCAGGTCGCCGAAGGCTTCGCCTTTTCACCGCCCGACAGGCTCTTTCACGAGTTCGAGGCGGGTTTCGAGTACGATGAGACCCCGGACCAGGCACGGGCTATCGAGGAGTGCCTCAAGGACATGGAGGAGCCACGGCCGATGGACAGGCTCGTCTGCGGGGATGTCGGCTACGGCAAGACCGAGGTGGCGATAAGGGCTGCCTTCAAGGCGGTGCTCGATAAAAAACAGGTCGCCGTGCTCGTCCCAACGACGGTCCTGGCGCAGCAGCACTACCGTACCTTCTCCGGGAGGCTCTCACCGTACCCGGTGGCAGTAGATGTCTTGAGCAGGTTTAAAACCTCCAAAGAGCAGAAAGAGACGGTACGGAGGGTCTCCGAGGGGAAGGTAGATATAATCATCGGCACGCACAGGATACTGCAGAAGGACATCGAGTTTAAAGACCTTGGCCTTATAGTCATCGACGAGGAGCACAGGTTCGGCGTGGCGCACAAGGAGAAACTCAAGCATATGCGCAAAAAGGTCGATGTCCTGACCTTGACCGCCACCCCGATACCGAGGACTCTGCACATGTCGCTCGCGTCCATCAGGGAGCTGTCCATAATAAACACCCCTCCCGAGGACAGGCTCGCGATAAAGACGAGCGTCATAAGGTTCGACGAGGCCGTAATAGCGGAGGCGATAGAGAGGGAGTTGAACCGCGGCGGCCAGGTATTTTTCGTCCACAACAGGATCCAGTCGATGGGCGCGATGGAGGAGTTCTTAAGGAGGATCGTGCCCAGGGCGCGGGTGGCCGTGGCGCACGGGCAGATGAAGGAGGGGGAGCTTGAGAGGAAGATGCTCGGCTTCATCAACAAGGACTTCGACATCCTCCTGTCCACCGCCATAATCGAGTCGGGCCTCGATATCCCCTCTGCCAACACCATCATCATAAACAGGGCCGACAGGTTCGGCCTCGCCGAGCTGTATCAGCTGCGCGGCAGGGTCGGGAGGAGCAGGCACAGGGCGTACGCCTACTTCATCTGCCCGAGCGTCGCCGAGCTTACGGACGACGCGAGGAAGCGGATGGAGGTCATTCAAGAATTGAGCGAGCCGGGCAGCGGCTTTAAGGTGGCCACCTACGACCTCGAGATCCGGGGCGCCGGAGAGCTTTTAGGCTCGGCGCAGTCAGGTCAGATCGCCTCCGTGGGCTTCGACATGTACACCCAGCTCCTCGATGAGGCCGTCAGCGAACTGAAGGGCGAGGAAGCCGCCGAAGAGATCGAGCCGGAGATCAATCTCCGGGTCTCGCAATACATACCGGAGGAGTACATACCGGATACCCGCCAGAGGCTCGGTTTTTACAAGAGGCTGGCTACCGTCGCGGCCGACGAGGAACTCTACGCCGTCAAAGACGAGCTTGCCGACCGCTACGGCGAGCCGCCGGCCCTTGTAAACAACCTCTTCAGGATAATCGAGCTCAAGCTTGATCTTAAGAGGCTTGGGGCCAGGGAGATGACCCAGAAGGGCACCCGCCTCTATATCACCTTCCAGAGCCTCGGTGACACCGACCTCGGCCAAAAGGTCGTGGAGAAAGCTCTCTCGATGGCGAAAAAAGAGCCGAAGCGCTACAGGGTCACACCTGAAAAGCAATTCATCGTCTTCATGGGACCCGGTGCCGAGGCGCTCGAAGAGTCGAGATATGTATTGAAAGAGCTTTTAAAGGGGTGATATATTTAATGAACGGGTGCTCTTTTGCAACCCCGCCGCTCCATAAGTAAGCGGGCAAAGAGCGAGCTATAAAAATGACAATCGACTTGCCGTGAAGAACCCCGCCGTAAACGGCGGGGTTCTTCACTCTCCTTATTGGGGCTGCAAAGAGTCGAAACCTTTTAGTGTCCGAGGCAGGCAAGGGAATCCGTATACGGCATGCGCAAGAAAAAGGCAGATATCCTCCGTCTTATATTCACGGGTGCGGTAGTCCTTTTGACCGGCTGCTCCGGCGGGGACAATAAGACCATAGCTAAGATCGGGGAGACGGCGATCACCCGGGCCGAGTTTCAGGAGTCGCTCAAGAGGCTTATGCCTCAGCAGGGCCACGCCGCCGGCAAGGAAGACCTCCTTGAGATCAAGAAGGACCTCCTGAACCAGCTCATCGAGGAGAAGCTGTTGCTCGCGGAGGCTCAAAAAGCCAGCATCACGGTCTCTGACGAGGAGCTTTCCGGCGAGGTCGAGTCCATGAAGAAGGAGTTCGGCGACCAGTCGTTCAATGATACTATCGTAGAGAGGTACGGGAACCTTGAAAGATGGAAGGAAGAGATCAGGAAAAAGCTGATCATAAGAAAGACGGTAGCAAGACTGGTCGGCGAGCAGTCCCCGGTCACTGAAAATGAAGCGAAGGAATACTACGGCGCTCACCCTGAGGAGTTCACATCCGCCGAGCGGGTGCGCGCCAGGATGATAGTGGTAGCCTCGGAAGAGCAGGCGCGTAACATCAGAAAAGGGCTGACGGCGGCGAACTTCGCCGAGACCGCCAGGAAAGTATCCATGAGCCCCGACAGGGAAAACGGCGGGGACCTCGGGTTTTTCTCAAGGGGGGGGATGCCGGCGGCTTTCGAGGACGCGGTTTTCAAGCTCAACCCCGGCGGGATAAGCCAGGTCATAAAGACTGAATACGGTTTTCACATCTTCCTCCTCGAAGGGAAGAAAAAGGGCGGCAAGCTCTCCTTCGGCGAGGTCAGGGGCAGGATAGTGGAGAGGCTCCGGTCGGAGAAAGAGGACTCGGAGTTCCGCGACTGGATGATCTCTTTGAAAAAGAAGGCCAGGATAGAGGTGAGGGAGGATACTCTGTGAGAGTTTTCGTGAAGGCCATAAGTCTGCATGTCATCATCGTCTCGGCGTTCCTGTTCGCCGCGCCGTTCAACTCCGCGGCCGAGGTCGTAGACAGGATAGTGGCCATCATCAACGACAGCGTCATAACGCTCTCGGAGCTTAACGCCGCCACGACCCTCGCCATGGATAAGTTCAATGTCGACGAGAAGAAGGACCCCTCCAAGGTCACGGAGCTTAAAAGCAAGGTGCTCGACAGCCTGGTGGAGCAAAAACTCGTAAAGCAGGCCGCCGACAAGGCGGGCATAGACATAAGCGAACGCGAGATAGACAACGCCGTAGAGGACATAAAGAGGCAGAACGGCTTAACGCAGGAGTCTTTGCTTCTGGCGCTGGCGCAAAGCGGGCTGACGGTCAGGGAGTACAGGGAGCAATTGAAGGAGCAGATACGCCAGGTCAAGTTCATGAACAAGGAGTTCCGCTCCAAGGTATCGATACAGGCCGAGGATATCGAGGACTACTATAAGACCAATATCGACGAGTTCTACGGCCCGGCCTCGTACAGGCTGAACCTGATATTCGTCCCGTCGGAAGACAAGGCGGTGGAAAAGCAGAAACTCAAGGAGATACAGGAAGGGTTCTCCCGGGGCCACGACTTCAGGGACCTCGCGAGCCACTACTCCGAAGGCCCGGCCGCGTCATTGGGCGGTGACATGGGATACCTCAAGGAAGGCGAGATGGACAAGACCATAGAGGCGGCCGCCAGGAAGCTCAAGGCCGGCGAAGTCAGCCCGCCTGTCGTCACGCCGGAGGGGACATACTTCATCCAGCTTATCGATGTGAAGAAATCGGCTCCCAGGCCACTCGACGAAGTCCGCGAGTACATCCATGACAGGCTCTTCAAGAAGGTGATGGACGAGAGGTTCGGCTTCTGGATCAAAGAGGTGAAAAGATACGCCCATATAGAGATAAGGTTTTAATTCAGCGGGAACTCCCCATCTGTAAAGGCGGGGATGAGAGCTAATTCCTGTGTAACAGGACGAGCGTAGCTCGTAGCCAAAAGTACCACGGCTGTAAAGCCGTGGGTATCTATAATTCCAAAAGGAGAGAGGCCGGAGACACAGGGCTGAACCGGGCCCGTAAGCCGGTTCCCGGAGTACCCAACCGTCAAGTTCCCGCCTTGAGATTAAAAGACATGAAACCTGTCATAGCCGTCACAATGGGAGACCCCGCCGGGGTCGGTCCCGAGATAATCCTTAAGGCGCTCGGTGACAGAAGGGTCAGGCGTATCGCCGCTCCGGTAGTCATCGGGGACTCGGGGCTTTTAATGGAACTCGCCCGGAGGTTAAAGCTCAGGCCGCCGAAGGAAGGTTCCGTCGTGAGCTTCTCCGATCTGGACCTCAAAAGGCTTAAGGGGGGCTCTCCGACGAGAGAGTCGTCAAAGGCCATGATATCCTATATAGAGGAGGCCGTTTACATGGCGGCCGTCGGGGATGTCGACGCTATCGTGACCGGACCCATAAGTAAAGAGGCGGCGAAGATGGCCGGGTTCAAGTTCCCGGGACACACGGAGTTCATAGCGCACCTTACCGGTACGAAGGATTTCGCTATGATGCTCGGGGGTAAGAGCCTCAAGGTCGTACTCGTGACCATTCACGAGGCGATCAGGGACGTCCCGTCCCTCGTAACGAAAGAGGCGGTGCTCAAGACATTGAGGATAACGGACGAGTCGCTTAAAAAGTACTTCGGGATGAGAAAGCCGAGGATAGCCGTCGCGGGGTTGAACCCGCACGCCGGAGAGTCCGGGATGTTCGGGGACGAGGAAAGAAAGGTCATAGCCCCGGCGATAGAGTCGGCCCGCGCCTCGGGGATAAACGCCATAGGGCCGCTTTCGCCGGATACCGTCTTTTACAGGGCCGTGAAGAAAGCGGAGTTCGACTGCGTCGTGGCCATGTACCATGACCAGGGCCTGGGTCCCCTGAAGCTTCTCCACTTCGAGGACGGGGTGAACGCCACCCTGGGTCTTCCCGTCATAAGGACATCGGTCGATCACGGGACGGCCTACGACATAGCGTGGAAGGGGAAGGCGAGCTCCGAGAGCCTCGTGGCCGCCATAGAGATGGCCGTAGAGATGGCTAAAAAGAGGAGATAGTCTTTTAAATGAACCTCCCCATAGCAAGCTCGGGGTATCAAAAATATCCAATATAGTTAAAAAGAAGCTTTTGTATCGTTTTTACAGAACCCCAGGGGCATTGCGTAGCGAGCCTAAAGGAGAGCGAACGAGCAAGCCTCTGTATTTATTGCGAGAGAGCTCGACAGCGAGCGTAGCAATAGCCCCGAGGCGCGCGGCAGCGCGCAAAAAGGCTTTTTGTAATAACGCAGCAAGCTGCGGGGTATTAACCCTAATAGAGACTATTTCACTGCTTAATAATATTAAAAAAAATGGACAATATCGTAATAAAAGGCGCAAGAGAGCATAACCTCAAATCCATAGACCTGGTGATCCCCAGAGACAGGCTTGTGGTCATCACCGGGGTGTCGGGCTCGGGCAAATCGTCTCTGGCTTTCGACACCATATACGCCGAGGGTCAGAGAAGGTACGTCGAGAGCCTTTCGGTGTACGCGAGGCAGTTCCTCGAGCAGATGGACAAGCCCGACGTGGAGAGTATCGAGGGCCTTTCTCCAGCGATATCCATCGAGCAGAAGACGACCTCAAGGAACCCGCGCTCTACCGTCGGGACCGTTACGGAGGTCTACGACTACCTGAGGCTCCTTTTCGCGAGGATCGGGAAACCGCACTGCTACAACTGCTCGCGTCCCATTACGTCGCAGACCATACAGCAGATGGCCGACAAGGTGATGGAGCTTCCCGAGGGCAGCAAGATCATGCTCCTCGCGCCCGTCGTTCGCGGAAGGAAGGGCGAGTACAAAAAGGAGCTTGAGGCGTTAAGGAAGGACGGCTACACTAAGATAAAGCTCAACGGCGTGATGTTGGACCTCGAAGAGGTCGTGAGCCTAGATAAGCGCAAAAAGCACTCTATCGACGTCGTGGTGGACCGCCTCATAATAAAGGAAAGCGTCTTGAGGAGGCTTTCGGACTCGCTGGAGGTGGCGGCGCGGCTTTCGCAGGGGCTCGTGAAGGTGGAAGTCGCGGGCGGCAGGGAGCTGCTCTTCAACGAGAAGCTCTCGTGCGTCGAGTGCGGCATCAGCTACCCCGAGATAAACCCGACGATGTTCTCGTTCAACAGCCCTTACGGGGCGTGCGTCGAGTGCAAGGGCCTCGGGGAGAAGTTCTACTTCGACTCCGGGCTCGTGGTGCCGGATGAGAGCCTCTCTCTTTCGGAGGGGGCGATAGCCCCGTGGGGAAAATCCGGGGCCAGGAAGGCGTCGTCGTGGTACCTGCATACGCTTGAGAGCCTTGCGCGCCACTACAAATTCAGCGTCTCGGCGCCGTTCAGGAAGCTCCCGGACAGGATAAAGGAAGTTCTCCTTAACGGCTCGGGTGAAGAGGAGCTGGAGTTCCTCTACCAGAGCGACAGGTCCAGGTATACCTATACCCAGGCCTTCGAGGGGGTTTTAAAGAACCTCGAGAGGAGATACCGCGAGACCGACTCCGAGGACGTGAGGGAAGACCTTGAGAGGTACATGAACTCTCAGCCGTGCCCGGCCTGCTCAGGGTCACGGCTTAAGCAGGAGGCCCTCTTCATAAAGATAAACGACAGGTCCGTCTGGGACGTGGTCAGGATGTCGATAAAGGACGCGCTCCAGCTTTTCAAAGGCTTGAAGCTGTCCGCGACCGAACACGAGATCGCGAGAAGGGTATTGAAAGAGGTCTCCGAGAGGCTCAACTTCCTCGCCAATGTCGGGCTGGACTACATCTCCCTGGACAGGGCCGCCTCGACCCTCTCCGGCGGAGAGGGTCAGAGGATAAGGCTTGCAACACAGATAGGCTCAAGCCTGGTGGGGGTGCTCTACATACTCGACGAGCCGTCCATAGGGCTCCATCAGCGTGACAACAGGCGTTTATTATCCGCGCTTAAGCGCCTGCGGGACATGGGCAACACCGTCCTTGTAGTGGAGCACGACGAGGAGACGATGATGGAGGCGGACTATGTCATAGACATGGGCCCCGGCGCTGGCGAGTGGGGCGGAGAGGTGGTGGCCAAGGGGACCTACGCCGAGATAATAAAAAATGAAAAATCACTGACCGGCAGGTACCTCTCAGGGGAGCTTGAGGTGCATGTGCCCAATGAGAGGAAGGCGCCCGACGGCAGGAGCCTCACCTTGAAGAGCGTAAGGGCCAATAACCTCAAAGACATAACCGTGAAGATACCCGTTGGTCTCATGACCTGCGTGACCGGGGTGTCCGGCTCCGGCAAAAGCACCCTCGTCATCGACACGCTCTACAGGAACCTCGCCAAAAGGCTGTACGACTCAAGGCACAGGGCCGGCGAGGTAGCCTCTATCGCGGGGCTTGAGTTTTTCGACAAGGTGATAGACATCGATCAGTCTCCCATCGGCAGGACCCCGAGGAGCAACCCCGCCACATACACCGGGCTCTTCACGCCCGTCAGGGATCTCTTCAGCACACTCCCTGAGGCGCGGGTGCGCGGGTACAACCCCGGCAGGTTCAGCTTCAACGTCAAGGGCGGCAGGTGCGAGGCCTGCAAGGGCGACGGGCTTATAAAGGTCGAGATGCATTTCCTCCCCGACGTCTACGTGACATGCGAAGCGTGCAGGGGCGCCAGATACAACAGGGACACCCTCGAGATCCGCTACAAGGGTAAAAACATCTCGGAGTGCCTCGGCCTGACCGTCACCGAGGCGCTTAAGTTCTTCGAGAACATCCCGCACATAAGGGAGAAACTGCAGACGCTCTACGACGTCGGGCTCGGATACATCAAGGTCGGCCAGCCCTCTACCACCCTGTCGGGGGGGGAGGCGCAGAGGATAAAGCTCTCAAAGGAGCTCTCCAGGAGGGCGACCGGAAAGACCATCTACATACTCGACGAGCCGACGACGGGACTCCATTTCGCGGACATCCAGAAGCTGCTCGATGTGCTCATGAGCCTCCGGGACGCCGGCAATACCATCGTCATCATCGAGCACAACCTCGATGTCATAAAATCGGCCGACCATATAATCGACCTCGGCCCCGAAGGCGGGGACGACGGCGGACGGGTCGTGGCCGAGGGCACACCCGAAGAGGTCGCCGAGACGAAGGGTTCCCACACCGGGGCCTTCCTGAAGGACATCCTGCGGAAAAAAGGGAAGCTAAGGGCAGTAAGGCAGGTTCCAGCAGCGTCTTTCAAATATTGATACCGCGCCATGGAGGAATTCCAATGAGACCCCCCGCCCACCCGATCTTGCGCCTTTCCGTTCTCATGGTGTTGCTATCGCTTGTCGCCTGCGCCGCTCCTCTTTTAAAGCCCACGGAAAGGCTCGCCGGCCACACGGCCAGGGTGATGGACCTGACATGGAGCCCGGACGGAAAGCTGGTCGCTTCGTGCGGGTTTGACGGGACCGTGAGGATATGGGATGGACGCAAACAGGCCCCGAAGACGGTACTGAACGTGGAGTCGCCGTGGGTCTTGTCCGTCGTCTGGAGCCCGGACGGTAAAAGGCTCGTCTCGACCACCAACACGTCAGTGGAGATATGGGACCCTGCCACCGGAGACAAGGTGGCTTCGATGGTCACCGGCCCTGCCGCAGCGCACGGCCCCCGTAACATCTACGCGGCATGGTCCCCCGACGGTGGGCTTCTGGCCCTTTACGGATGGGCTGACGGGACGATAAGGATAGTAAAAGCGGTCGACGGGGCTGAAGCGGCCGTTCTCAAGGGGCATACCGCCATGGTATCTTCGGTAGAATGGAGCAAAGACGGCAAAAGGCTCGTAACGGCGGGATGGGACAAGAAGCTCAGGTTCTGGGATACCGGGAGCTGGGCGGAAAAGTCCCACATGGACATAGATGTCTCGGGGGTCATAAAGATCGCCTGGAGCCCGGACGGCAAGAGGTTGAGCTGGCACGGGTATCTCGACAAGGAGCTTGTCCTCTGGGACGCGGCCTCTGAAAAGATGGAGAGGAGATTGGCCGTGCCCGCCGGGATCACTTCGGCGGCCTGGGGCCCTGACGCGAAGATGATAGCCATTGCCGGGGGAGACGGGGTGCTGCGCGTATGGGACGCCTCGACAGGGAAGGAGAAGAGCTCCCTTGGCCACGAGAACCGTATCGACAGGATGGCCTGGAGCCCTGACGGCAGCCGTATCGCCACGGTCCCCTTCTCCGAAAATATCGTCAGGGTCTGGAAGACGGGTACAGGAGAGGTCGAACCGCTCCTCGGCAACGCCGGCTCCGTGACCGCGCTTGCGTGGAGCAGGGACGGCAAGCTGCTCGCCACAGGGAACTATGACGGGAGCGTCCTACTGTGGGATAATTTCTAGGCGGTCTGTCTTTTTCAGGCTTTTTTGACCGTTCAGAGTTCCGACAATACCCTGAAAAAGTCGCCGATTGTCATCGCGAGGGGCATTTCTTGCTACTAAAATCCCTGGCCGGTTGATTTTACTTAAAAGACGAGATTGCAACGCTGCGCTCGCAAAGACAACAAAATCAGTTTTTCAGCGGCCTGCCGACTAGTTGATTCGCCTGGAGACGAGATTTTTTCATTGCGTTCGCAATGACGGCTATTTGCATTTTTCCGCAGTCTGCTAAAATAACCCGCACCTGCAAACCCCGGGAGGGGCCGTTCACGCATGGAGTCTTTATCCGTAAAGATACTCTTTCTCGTCCTCATCTGCGTCCTTGCCACATCCTGCGCCACCGTCGAGCAGAGCGTGTCGCCGGATGGTGTTCAGGAGGGGATAGCCTCCTGGTACGGGAGCGACTTTCACGGCAAACCCACCGCGAGCGGCGAGACCTACAACATGTACGCCATGACCGCCGCCCACAAAACGCTTCCGCTTGGCACAACCGTCGAGGTAATCAACCTTGATAACGGCAGGCACATCAATGTGGTCGTCAACGACAGGGGCCCGTTTGTGGCCGGAAGGATCATAGACCTTTCGTTCACCGGGGCCAAGGGGCTCAACATGGTCGATTCCGGCACCGCGAGGGTCAGGCTCAAGGTCACGGGAAGGGATGAGAAGTACGTAAAGTACATAAGGTTCGAGGACTCGGGGCCGGGTAACCTGTATGTCATACAGCTCGGGGCCTTTGTCGAAAAAGGGAACGCCGAGAGGCTCAAGACCGCCCTTGAGTGGAAGTACTCGGGGGTCTACATGGCAAGGGCCGAGGTCTCGGGGAGGGCTTTTTACAGGGTGAGGATGGGCAGGTCCAAGGAGAGGAATAGCGCCAGGACGCTGGCTGAGACGCTCGCTCAGGAAGGCTATACAGTCGTCATAATGAAGGAGTAGAGACTAAAAGTTGCTGAAAAAGTCTCTGGTCGGGACTTTCCGTAGAAGCCCCGGCCCCGGCGGATGAACCACCCCGGAGTTTGCTCCAGAGTATCTCCTTAAGCCCAGCCCTCCCTTGATGGGAGGGCTGGGCTCCCGTTGCGCTCTTCCGATGCAACGGGAAGCTGGGAGGGTGAAAGCATTTTTTCACCCCCACCCTTCCCTCCCCATCGCAAGCTACAGGGAATTTTAATCGGCCGACCGCCAGGACCCTCAAATTTCAGCAGCCCTTTAGAGTCTGAACCTTTCGTGGCAGGCGTTGCAGTTCTTCATTAGCTCGGAGAGGTTCGCAAGGGCCTTGTCCCTGTTTCCGGCGCGCGCGTTATCGGCCAGCTCGTCGGCCTTTTTGTGCACGGCCATGCCGAGGGTCAATAGCTCTTTCTGTCCGGCGGCTTCGCTTATGGTAGCGCACCTGTTCGCCTCTTCCGGCGTCCAGCCTATGGAACTTGCGATCTCCGCCGTCTTTTTAAGGTCGTTGGCGGCCAGGGCCGCGGTTATCTCCGATAGTGTGTCGAAGTGCTGGCGCATCATCCTCTTCTGCATCACCTTCATCGGGGCCGGGATGTTCATCTCCACCCTCTCGTCGGGCGTGGGCCCTCCCATCTTCATCATCATCTCGTGCATCTTTGACATATCGGCGGCTTGTGCAGCCGCCCCAGACATGGCAAAGGCGCATGACGCCGCCAGTAAAAACCTTTTCATCCTGATACCTCCTTTTATTGTTTGGTTTCGTTTACGGGATAATAACCCGCATCTCTTATAATATATATGACAAATGCCGTCCCTCAGTCCAGCGGTATGAGGATGGAGATTAGCCCTCTCAGGTCGCCTGTCTTGAAGCCGTATGCCCTGTCTTCCGGGTACTTCTCCTTTATGAAAAGCGGTCTTGAGTCCTTATCCCCGTGGCACGCAAGACACGCCTTCTCCACGTAGATGGGCCTTGTCACGCGGAAGTACTTCTTGCCGTCGAAGAAGGCCTCTTCGTCAATGCCCTTGAGTTTTTTCTCCTTCTCGAACCGCTCCATGAGAACGGCCTCTTCCGGGGTGGCGGAGTTTTTCGGGTTTCTGGACTTTACGGCGGAGTGCCTTATCACCACGCCTTCCCTTTCGGATATCTCCTTGACCTTTTTCCCGACCTCGCCGCAGACCTTTTTGAAGGTCTCCTCGTTCACCTCTGCCCCGGGTTTGATGAACTCTTTGGCGAGCGCGGAGCGCATGGAGATTATCTCCACGGCGTCGGCCTCGGCGTTGTCCCTCCTGTGCGCCAGCGCTATGTCGTCAGCCGCCGCGACCCCGCAGGTGAAAGTGATGAGGGAGAGGGCCGCAAAGACTCTTTTTAACATGAGGACCTCCTTTCGGCATCAAGCCGCTCGGTTCATAGTTACGAAACTCTGAAACTGTAAGCGCCAAAAAAAACGGAGACCCTGTCTTCCGCTCATAAAGCGTCTTTATCGTTGAGGCAGGCCCTTATAACGCCCCTTCAGGCTTCTAACCCCCCCCACACAGATGTGGAGCCAGTATAGTATATGCCGCTCCGAATATCAACTCAAAAGTCATTCAACGACCTCGATGGTCCCCTCCATCCCCCTGTTGCGGTGGCTTTTGAAGAAGAGAAACCTTCTGCCGCAGTAGAAGGTATAGACGCCGGTCTTTTTCATGGTGAAGTATAAGACGGTCGGCTCACCCCTTAAGGTGACTGAGATGTCTATGCCGGCCTCCGGCGCTTTGAGGATGAAGTCGTGCGGGGTCACGGACGACTCGTTCCTGAGCTTTAGTTCTACAGGCGCGTTCACCCTTACGATTATACGCTCCGGCTTGAAATAATAACTCCCCCCGGCCACCTCCACGTGCTGGAGCCCGTCGGGGCCTATCGCGGCCGCAAAAGGCGCCTTCCCCTCTTCGGAGAGGCACAGGGACGGCAGAAGCGGCATGAAGAGCACAAGCAAAAGAAAAGAAAGTCTTTTCATTGTTATACCCCTGTGAAGGGTCATGAACGGCTGTTGCCAGCTCTATAAGAGTATAGCGTAAAAATCCCGGAAGGTCGGCGCTGAACGAGGGTATTACGCGACAAGTTTCGAGAGGTCGGCGATCTTGAAGTACAGGCCTCTTACGGAGTTGAGCAGTGCGAGGCGGTTCTGTTTTAGATCCCTGTCGTCTACCATGACCATGACCTTGTCGAAGAACGCGTCTATCCTGTCTTTTATCGAGGCGAGCGTTTCGAATACCTTTTCGTAATCCCCGTTCTTCCAGTGGCGCTCCATCACAGGGGCGATCCCGGCGCTCATGGCGTAGAGCGCGGACTCCTCCGGGTCTTTGAAGAGGGCCGGGTCCGGCTTTGCGCCTTCGAGGCCCGTTCCCTTCAATATGTTCGATACCCTCTTGAAGGCCCCGACGAGCGCAGGGCATGAGGGGTGCTTCTTGAACCCCTCCAGTGCATGAATCCTCTTTACGGCGTCGACGAGGTCGTACCACGGGGTCGAGAGGACAGCGTCTATGGAGTCGAAGGATAGGCCCTGCGAGAGCAGCATGTTCTTGAGCCTCTCCTTGAAGAACTCAAGGACATTGTTCCTTATCTCGCTGTGAGAGTAGAGGAGTTTCGCCTGAAGGAGCTTTATCGACTCGTCCACAAGCTCGTCGAGAGAAAGCTTGAAGTTTTTGTCGAGCATGATCGAGATTACGCCGAGTGACTGGCGTCTTAATGCGTAAGGGTCGGCGGCCCCTGTAGGCGTGAGGCCCACTGAAAAACATCCGACTATCGTGTCGGTCTTGTCGGCTATCGACACGATCGCTCCGGGGACCGAGGCCGGCAAAGCTCCGCCTGAGACCTGCGGCAGGTAGTGCTCGCAAATGGCGACGGACACCTCGGGGATTTCGCCGCTCATTTTGGCGTAGACGCCGCCCATGATCCCCTGAAGCTTCGGGAACTCTCCTACCATGCCGCTGGTGAGGTCGGCCTTGGCTAGTATCGCCGCCCTGCCGACGACGAACTTGGAGTACAGTCCTGGGTCAAGTACCCTGGAGTCGTAGTTGGCGGGGTTGAAGTACTTGGTGGCATAATCGGAGGCCGACTCGTCGCCCTCTTTAGGCTTCGAGAAGCCGATTTTGGAGCCTATGAAGAGGGAGAGCTCCGTGAACCTCTCGACCTTCTCGTACGAGGTGCCGAGCCTGGCCTGGAATACGACCCCTTTTAAAGCGTCGACCCTGTCGACAAGCTTCTTTTTTACGTCCTGTTCGAAGTAGAACTTCGCGTCATTGAGCCTGGCCCTCAAGACCCGTTCGTTGCCTTTCCTCACCACATCCATGTCCGAGGCCTTCGTGTTGGCCACCGTGAGGAAGTACGCAAGCAGTTCGCCCTTCGCGTCAACCACGGAGAAGTACCTCTGGTGCTCCCTCATGGCGTTTACGATGACATCGCGCGGGATGCTCAGGAAGTCCCCGCTGAACGAACCCCTGACGACTATCGGGTACTCTACGAGGCAGGAGACCTCGTCAAGAAGTCCCTCATCCTGCAGAACGCTTCCGCCGGCCTCTTTGGCGGCCTTTGCAAGCTCCCCGGTTATAATCCTCTTTCTGTCTTCAGGGTCTGCTATGACATAAGCGGCCTTGAGTTTTTCGATGTATGATTCGATAGAGTCTACCTTTATGGGCTTGAGGCGCGCGGACCTGTCCTTCTCGCCGAGGAACCTGTGACCGTATGTGGCGTTGGAGCTCTTTATGTGCCCCCAATCAAAGGCAACGGTTTTGCCGCCGTAGATGGAGAGTATCCAGTGTACGGGCCTCGCGAAAGATACTTCAAAGGAGCCCCACCGCATGGACTTGGGGAAAAAGTCCTGAGAGATGGTGTTTTTCAATATCTCGGGGAGTATCTCCGTGGTCTTGACCCCTTTTATGTTTTTGATCGCGGTGACGTACTCGCCCTTGTCGGTCTTTACGGTCTTGAGGCTGCCGGGATCCACCCCCTGGGACCTGGCAAAACCCAACAGCGCGTTGGTAGGCTTGCCTTCGGCGTCGTAGGCTGCCTTTAACTGCGGGCCCTTTGCCTCGAGTCTCATGTCGGGCTGTTTGTCGATAAGCCCCTCTACTATAAGGGTGAGCCTTCTGGGGGTGCCGAGCGTCTTGACGGAATCGAATGAAAGCCTTGCCGATTCAAGGTTTTTCTTTAAAAAACCGGAGAGCGCGCCCAACGCCTTCGGCACGTAACCCGCCGGGAGTTCCTCGGATCCTATCTCAAGAATAAGGTCTTTTTTCATGTAGTTATCAGGCCGGATAAAAGGTTTTTTAATGACGACCGCTCCAATTTATCAGAAGTACGATTTATTTCAATCATTTTATATGGCAAGCGGCCTGGAGATGAGAGGACGGAGGCAAATGGCACTCCTGAAAAAGCCATGAAGGATGACGGGAGCCGGACTTGACGCCCAGACGAACCCAAGTCTGGGCTTGTTAACGCCTCACCGTTCGCGGTGGGGCGTTTTGTTTTTCAAATATTACTTGACTGGCGTGGAATATAATAGCAACATAAAATGAAAGCTGGGCCTTTACAGTATAGGGGGTACTTCATTTGCCTTGACTAATAACCTATTACAGGTTATTCTTTAATTATGAAAATACAACAAACTCTTTTACCTTTTGACTCTGAAAAAAATAAAAAAAAGCGTACCCAAGGGGGTGAAGCAACTACGGACGTGGTGCTTTCAGCTTACTTGGGGAACAATGCAGATATCTTTCCACAAATATTGGCGTTGCATGTACCAAATGGTGCTCGCATTGCCGATGTTACCTATGGCAATGGTGTTTTCTGGCGTAACGTTGATCTGACCAACTATTTACTTCTCCCAACAGACATCTCAGATGGCGTAGATTGTCGTGCACTTCCTTACGAAAATGCTTCACTTGACGCTATAGTGCTCGATCCTCCTTATATGGAAGGATTTTTCCGTCATGAAGTCGGACACAAAGCTGCCAGTGGTTCTCATTCGGCTTTCCGCAACTATTACAGCAATGGTGATGAAGTTTCTCACGGCGCAAAGTGGCACGCCGCGGTTACTGATTTGTACTTCAAGGCAGGGACAGAAGCTAACCGCGTATTGAAAGATAACGGCGTGTTGATAGTGAAATGTCAGGATGAAGTGAGTGCAAATCGCCAGTGCCTCACCCATGTGGAAATTATTATCGAATATGAGAAGAAAGGTTTCTATACCAAAGATATATTTGTTGTCGTACGCACAAACAAGCCAGGGATTAGCAGGTTAAAAAAACAAGTCCACGCAAGAAAAAACCACAGCTATTTCTTAGTGTTTGTGAAACTTCCGCAAGGGAAGAATCATCTGCGTTTCCGAGCGCGCACAAAGGTATCCAAGAGTGGGAATGGATCTTCGTAAAAAGGATGCCTGGGCGGCCATGTAACTTCCATGAGTGTAGCAAGCAAATTTTTACGCTGCTCAAGAGTATAGCCTTTCCACTTACTACGAGGGAGATCATCAGCATTTTTTGCAAATATGAATCGCCATTTTTCTTCAAAAGCAAAAAGATTTACGGCAAGCAAATCGAACTCGCCTGCTACGAGGCAAGTTGTGCTTAGCACCTCACCGTTTGGCAAATGAACGGGTCGCTTATCGCTGGCATCCACTTGGGTTTTCCCATACCAAGTACCGTCATCCAATCTTCGAACGGAATTTGTTTGGAGTGACTTAACCTCGATTACTATGTCTACGCCTTTGTAAACGATGTGTCGATCTCCCTTCTTTGACCGGTCGTGGTCATCGGCTTTTCCAATTTTTAAGATTTCCGCATGCCCAAGGAACATGTCTTGAAATTTTTTTTCGGCCACATAGCCGAGCAACACTCCTCTGAGACTGGGATTCTTCTCAACAAGAGATGTCAACTCATCTCATCTGCTGTTATCTGCCACTTATCAAGTATTGTTTTTTGCATCAAGTTTTTCGAGTTCCTTTAAAATTTTATATGGTTCTACCCCTAGCACCCTTGCTACCTCCAAGAATTCAACAACATCGAGTCTTCTCTCTCCACGCTCATATTTGGAAACGTATGACTGTGGTTTTCCGAGTTTCGTAGCAACGTCAGCTTGTGTTAACCCCTTTTTTTCACGGGCTTTAACCAGCCATGTTCGGAGCAGGCTATAAGCATCTGAGAATATGGATTTACTCATAGGAACACATTATAAAACCTAATACAGAATAACCCAAAACAGGTTTATAAAATCTGAGGAAATTACAGTGATAAGCAGACGAGGTGAGACTGTGCCACTGATTTAGACATTAGAGATATTTCTCTTAAGAGTTGGAATGGTGGATTTGGTTGACCTGCTTAATTTCGGATATGGTAAGCTGCAGGATTCTATTTTTTTCATGAGGTTGTTGATCACCTGGCTTGGCCGGGAGCGGGTCTTCAAAAACTATCTGCGTGTGCCGTCCCCGATACTTATGCATCTCTATAAGTAATTGAATCACAAAATTCCATGTAGCTTGCTCCGGGGTGGTTCATTTACTTGAAGTTATGGAGTTAGTTTTCTGTCCAGTTCGGGGAGTGACAACTTAAGGCGGTACCTGGTGAGCGCTGTATTTTAAGAGGTGGTGGTGCGCCACCGGCCGGACTGTATGACTGTAAGTATCGAGGAGACGTTGATAGGCTCTAAGAACCTTAGCCCTGAAATAGCCTCCATATCGTCAACGGGGGTTGACCATGCTACAGCGGCCGGGCCTTTGACCTTGATATGCCTGACATCAACCTCCAGGAGGCTTTCCGGTTTTATGGGGGCGCCCAGATAGCGTATCTTGACTCCGTTCCTGGAGATATCGACAGTAGAGGCAAGCGGTATGTTATTCGTCTCACCGTTTTGAGTGAGCAGGCAGTCCTCCTCCCATTTAAACCTCTTTTCCTGCCGCCGGTTTTCGAACCTCTCCCTGAACCCCGGTGCGCTATCTCTCTCTTGCCCGGTAGCGGCTGAGATCTTTCTCAGGAGTTCATTGATCCCGAAGGGTCTTATTATGAATTTTTTGTTGAGTTTTGTAAGGACTTCGCGCATCTTCGTATCTTCGGCGTGGCCGCCGGTTATGAAAAGGAAGCCATCCCCCATCTCCGGCTTTTCAGCGATGGTGTCTAAATAAAGGTCTATGCCGTCAAATCCAAGTGAGCCGATATCCGTTATGACGAGGTCGTAAGGCGTTTTTTTTACCTTTTCGAGCGCGTCATTCGCGCCTGAGGAGGCTTCGACATCGTAGCCGGCCTCGCAAAGGAGCTCGCTAAAGATGTTCCGGTAGGCTTCGCGGCAGTCGACGAAAAGTATTTTTTTTGGTTTAAAGTCCATATTCCACCCATTGTAGTATACACGACTCCTGAATTTTTGTAACCGGGCTTAAAGTACAGGTACCCGAAAAACCGTCATCCGCTCTCTTGTCTCCGGATACGGGCTCAAAAAGCCTTGATTCCGGCTCTTCTGACCGGGTATTTACGCCACCTGGCTTATTGATGGCGCTGAATGAAAGAGGGGTGGCGCGGTTTTTTTTGATTCATATCGCCACCTATGCCCTGAAATCATGAAAACGGCTTGACAAACACGCCTTCGATTGCATAAAATGATTAAATGGGTATGCCGGCCGCAATCCCGTCGCTTTAGCGGCGGGTCAAGGCTGGCAAATACAAATGATCTTCCATACCATCAAAATTCTCCGCCATTTATGGCGGAGAATTTTAATCGGTTGCAAGGATAACAGATCGTAGTCGTGCCTGTGGCAGTATGGACCGGTTGGCAGCCGGCAGGTTCCGTCCCTTTTGCCAGAGGGCCCATAGCTCAGTTGGAAGAGCCACCGGCTCATAACCGGTCGGTCCCTGGTTCGAGTCCAGGTGGGCCCACCAAATAAGTGTGCCGGGGACAGATACCCCGGCATCCGCATCAGCGATCTAAAGTCTTACGGAGGGTTTTTTGCTTAAAACGATTCAGGTTCTGGAGAAGATTCAAAAGATCGACCTTGAGATAATCGCCGTAGAGGAAGAAAAGAAGAGGTACGCAAGCGAAATCAAAGGCATGACCGAGGAACTCGCCGTCGCCAGACAGGCCCTTGACTCCATGGCCGCGGAGGTCGAAGGCATAAGGTCCCAGGTAAGGGCAGTCGATGACAGGATCGGCCAGAACAGCGCGAAGGTTGAAAAGGACGAAAAAAGACTCAACGATATAAAGAACACAAAAGAACTCAACGCCCTCACGAAAGAGATAAGCGGGGCGAACAAGTCCAGGAAACTGGGCGAGCAGGAGAAGGCCTCCCTTAACGCCAGGGTAGATGAGAAGGCCGGGGTCTTAAACGGGAAGGAAGAGGCCTTCAAGGCAAAGAGCTCGGAGCTTGAGCGCCTTACCAGGGCGGTGGAAGAGAAGACGCCCGAGTGGCAAGAGGCCGTAGAGAAGAACACCCGCCTCAGAGACGAGATCAAGGCCGGGATAAGGCCCGAGATATTAAAGAAATACGAGACGATAAGGGCAAAAAGAGGCGGTCAGGGCATAGCGCTTGTCAAAAACGAGACATGCCAGGGCTGCTACATCCATATCCCGCCGCAAGTATACATCATCCTTAAAAGAGGTGCAGACGAACTGATGTTCTGCCCCCACTGCCACAGGATACTTTACGTAGAGACCCCAGGCCCCGTAGAGGCCGTCTAAAACTATGGCTCCAAAGGCCAAAGACTCTGAACTCGCGGACCGCTTCCTTGAAGAGCTCTCAGAGACTTTAGATGTCAAACAAACAATTAAAAAACTCAATATGACGGAAGAGGACGCAAGGGCCGTATTGTTGGCCCTTGTAAAGAAGAGGCCCTCCCACAGGGACCTTTTCGAGGGAGTCGCTTCCAAAAAGCCACATCCCCGACACAGGGAAGTCTATACGATCAACGTGGACGGGGCTTCAAGGGGCAACCCCGGGGAGGCCGGCGCCGGGGCCGTCATAAAGGACCCCGGCGGGCATATCGTAAAAAAGCTCAAAAAATACCTCGGCAGAACGACCAACAACGTAGCCGAGTACAACGCCATTTTAATAGCCCTTGAATCTGCGCGGGATTTGGGGTTAAATAGCATAAGGATTTTAGCCGACTCCGAGCTTATGGTCAAACAGCTTAACGGGGTCTACAAAGTCAAAAGCGAGGACTTAAGGCCGCTTTACGACAGGGCCGTCGATTTGATTAAAGGCTTCAAAGAGTGTAAGATATCCCATGTGTACAGGGAAGATAACTCAATGGCCGACAGTATGGCCAACGAGGCGATAGACTCAAGGAGAGGCTGAACACCGATTTGACCGACCGGCGGGTGTTCAAAAGAACCCGCCAAATGATAAAGACACGCCGGAGGATGCCTGGCGGCCGCCGTCCCTTCACTGGGGCGGAGGAAAGTCCGGACACCACAGGGCAGGGAGGTCGCTAACGGCGACCGGGGGCGACCCCAGGGACAGGGCCACAGAAAAGAGACCGCCCCTTTTTAAGGGGTAAGGGTGAAATGGCGGGGTAAGAGCCCACCAGCCTGCCGGGCGACCGGCAGGGCTTGGCAACCCCCTCCCGGTGCAAGGCCAAATAGGCTGCGTTTCAAGGATGTGCCCGTTCTTTCTCCCGCGAGGGAAGGCGCAGCGGGTTGGCTGCTCGAGGGCCGCGGCAACGCGGCTCCCAGATGAATGGCTCGCCGTCCTGTCTTCGGACAGGATAACAGAATCCGGCTTACAGGCAGCCTCCGGCGTATTTTTTGCCATCCGGCGTGTTTTTAATTCAGCGGGAACTCCACGCGGCTTGTCGCAGGGAGATTGAAGAGGCCCGCCATGGATGACGGGGATTCTTCACGGTAAGGTGATTGTCATTTTTACGGTCCGCCTTGACCAGCTTATGGAGCGGCGGGATCGCGCTAACACCGTTCAATGGCAGAGGGCAGGCCGGATATTTCCGTGTGAAAAAGAACGGGCTGACTCCACCCCGACGCTTGAGTCAGGACGCCCCCGAAAGACGGTCCGGAACTGAAGGCCGGCGTACGAACTCCTTATCCCAATTGCGTTTTTAAAGGTTTTTTAATTCTAAATTATCCGAGATTTAACTTCCTTCCTATAGTATTAAGCTGACTTAAAAGTCTCCCTTACCCGGCCATATCACAGAGTGATTGCTGTCACGGTGATTTTCCAGGACCAGGATAGGTATAATATTAGAGCCGGCACGCGAATATGGAGGACGTTGACATACACCGGCGCGGATATCTTCTTTACAGTTTTTTAAGCTGGCTTCCGGCCTTCAAACACTTAACTCCCTTTTTTGAGCCGGACACACGGGCGTGGGGGACCGTAAAAGGTCTTTCAAAAGTGAAGATAGGCATAAAAGTAAAACTCGCGTTGATACTCTCGACGCTGCTGATCCTGACCACGTCGCTTCTGGGCGTCGTTCTGATATTCCATCAGAGGGTCTCTCTTGACTCCCTTATGCGCTCTATGGCGGGGACCATCACAGGTGAGTTCGCCGGCAACTCCAAGATCCCGCTCATGCAGAAAGACGGCCTGGCGATGAACCTCCTCATCCAGAACATGCTCAAGAACCCGGGGATAACAGACGCGTATATCCTGAACCATGACTTCATGATAGAGGGGCACAAGGACTTAATCGAGGTCGGGCACGACTACTACAGGAACAAGAATATATTCACTGCCACCGGTCCCCCGCCGTGGGTGGCCGAGTCCGAAGGGACAATAACATTCGTCTCGCCGATAGTCTTCAAACAGACGACGGTCGGGTACGCGGTAGTGCTCTTTTCGGACGATTTTATCAAGGAACGGGTACAGAAGGCGGTCA
>JACRCH010000012.1 GCA_016219115.1 Deltaproteobacteria bacterium | reverse complement strand
TTCTTCACGGCAATGACAGAGCCGGTTGCGTAAACCCTTTAACTGAAAAACTCCGGGCGGCAGACCCCGCATCTGAAGCAGGCCCCGACATTGCACGGCGGGGTGAGCCCGCCTGAGAGCCCCTTCAAATACTCCTTCCAGAGATAGTCCTTTTTTACGCCGTGGTCGATCATGTCCCACGGGAGTATATCGCTACGCGTCCGTTCGGCGTAGACCGAGGCGTTTATGAGTTCGGAGGCCGGTTTTTGGGCCTTCTTCCAGCCATTCTCGGCGGCCTCGGCCAGAACCGCCCCGGCGCGCCTGTCGGCCCTGGCGATGTACGCCTGAAGAAACGCCTCTTTGGCGGACATCTCCTTAACGACCACGCCACGCTCGTTTTTAAGCCCGTCCTTTATGATGGAAAGCCTCTTTTCGACGACCCTGGCGTCGGTAAAGGTACACCACTGGAAGGGCGTGAAGGGCTTGGGGATGAAGGGGTTGACGCTTAAGGCGATCTCCCCTTTCTTCAGCACCCCTTTTATCCTCTTGGTGAGCTCCACTATCCCCTCGGCGTCTGCGTCCGTCTCTGACGGGAAACCGACGATAAAATAGAGTTTGACCTTGCGGAAGCCGGCCTCATGGATGAGCCTTATCGACTCCATTATCTCCTCATCCGTCATCCCCTTGTTCACTACCTTCCTCATCCTCTCGCTTCCGGCCTCGGGGGCAAGGGTTATGGTCTTGTATCCGCCCTCTTTTAACAGCCCCAACAACTCGCCGTCGAGTCTATCGAGCCTCAGCGACGACAGTGTCATCACGCCTTTGAGTCCCGTCCCGTAACTCAAGACCTCTTTTATCTCCGGGTACTCGGATACGGCTGTTCCGATGAGGCCGACCTTGCCCCTGGAGGCGACCCCTTTTTTTACCGCCTCCTTGACCTTGTCGATCTCTCTCCACCTCGGTGGCAGGTATAAAAACCCGGCGGCGCAGAACCTGCATCCCCTGCCGCACCCCCTCTCAAGCTCCATGAGATACGTATCCTTGAACTCGCTCTCGGGCGTTTCGATGAAGTTCTCCGGGATCTCGTATGCCGAGAGGTCGAAGTTCTTTGCGGCCACGACCTTTTTCTTGGCGGACTTCACCCGCTTTATCTCTTTAATGCCGATGCCGTCGTAGACGAACTCGTAGAGCGACGGCACATAGGCCCACTCGATGGAGTCGAAGGTTTTGAGGGCCTCTTTCTTATCCAGCCCCTCGCTCCGCGCCTTTCCAAAGAGTTCCATGACGGGTGGAAGCGAGCCCTCGCCTTCTCCCAAAAGGAAAAGGTCGAAAAAATCGGCCACCGGCTCCGGGTTTAAGGATAAGGCCACCCCTCCGCCTATAAGCAGAGGAGTCATGGGCCTGTCGGACGATACCAACGGGATCCCTGAGAGCCTGAGTATCCTCGGGATATTGATGTAGTCTTCCTCGAACGGGACGGAGAAGGCGACGATGTCGAAGTCCTTCAGGGGTGTCTGGGATTCGTAGGAGAATAGCGGGGTATTTGTCCTTGCGTGCTCATCAATATCCTCCTTCGAGGGGAGGAAGGCCCTTTCACAAACAGTGCCTTCAAGCGAGTTGAAGAGGTGATAGACCGTCTGGAACCCGAGGTTCGTCATGCCGAGCGAGTAGGTGTTCGGGTAGACGAGGCAGACCGTGACGCGGCCGCCGTGCTCCCTGTAGACCGTCCCCTTTTCCTTTTCAAGGAGGTCTCTGACCTTTTTTTTAAGCTTCCAGGATATAACAGCCTCCGTGTCGCGATGAACCGTTACGGGCTTGAAAAGCCCCGGTCTTTCAAACCGGTTAAAGTTAAAAATAAAAAAATCGGAGGCAAAAACACTCCGGCAGGCAAGATTCCCGTCGATGGAGTAAAGCCCCTGGCTTTTGGACCTTCAAAAATGAATTATCCCATAGATTCAGAAGGTTTACAAGGAAGGATGGCGGTGGAGTACAAAATAGCGGCCTCAAGAGCGCGGCTTTCGCCTGTTACAAAAAGGGCCATTGGGGCCGGACCCCGGCCTCGATGAAAAAACCAATCCCTTTGTGCCGGACAATACTCTCCGGCCTCCTTGAAAATGCATTGCGGGCGCGTTATTCGCGGCGTGCTCTGAGCCTGGCTGGCGAATAGCAATTGTAAACTTCCATACAATTTGAAGATCCCCGGCGGAAAAGCCGCGGGCAGCTTCAATTCCCGATATTTTCGCCAAATAAGTGGAAGGTATATGGCATCTGTGCCGCCCTTTCGGGTCAAGCAGATGCCTCTTAAATATCCGAACAAAACTTCTCACACAGGCCCACCGCTGTACACCGGTCGCCTCAAGCGTCTTTACGGGCCCAAAAGGGCAGCGCTAATCGGCCTGCTTCCGTAAAAACGTCGGCGTGTCGTACAGGTCCTCGTCGTCGCTGTTGAAGCCGCCGAGCTTGCCGAGCCTGTGGATATCCCTTGCCCTCATCTCGAAGTTCTTTTCCTTCTCTTTCCTGATGTGAGTCGGGACATCGAGGTCGCCTATGATCATGGCCGGGGCGATCCCGTCCTTCGGCAGCCTTGTCTCGTTCGCCTTGCCGAAACCCGTGGCGATGACCGTGACCCTCACCTCTTCGCCCATCGACTCGTCTATGACGGCGCCGAATATGATGTGCGCGTCGTCGTGCGCCTCTTCGTGTATGAGGCTTGAGGCCTCGTTCACGTCGTGTATCGTCATGTCGGACGAGCCGGTGATGTTTATCAGCACGCCCCTTGCGCCGTTTATGGATATGTCCTCAAGAAGCGGCGAGGAGATAGCCTTTCTGGCGGCCTCGGCGGCCCTGTTCTCTCCGCGCGCCACGCCGCTGCCCATAAGGGCCTGGCCCATCTCGCTCATGATCGTCTTGACGTCCGCGAAGTCCACGTTCACGAGACCCGGCACCGTTATGACGTCCGAGATGCCCTTTACGGCCTGCAGGAGCACTTCGTCGGCCTTCTTGAAGGCTTCGGTCAGCGAGGTGTTCTTGTTGGCCACGGACAATAATCTCTGGTTCGGGATCGTTATGACGGTATCGACGACATCCTTTATCCTCTTGAGCCCCTCTTCGGCCTGACGCATCTTCTTGGAGCCCTCGAAGGCGAACGGTTTCGTGACCACGGCCACGACAAGCGCGCCGACTTCCCTGGCGGCCTCGGCCACCACGGGGCCCGCGCCCGTCCCGGTGCCGCCGCCCATCCCGGCGGTTATGAAGACCATGTCGGCTCCGCGAAGCGCCTCTACAAGGGCTTCCCTGCTTTCCATCGCGGCGTTCCTGCCGACCTCTGGGTTCGCCCCGGCCCCGAGCCCCTTTGTGAGGCCCACCCCAAGCTGGATCTTGATGTTGGCCTTTGATTTGGCAAGGGCCTGGCTGTCGGTGTTGGCCGCGAGGAACTCCACTCCCTCAAGCCCGCTCTCGATCATCGTGTTGACGGCGTTGCCGCCGCAGCCGCCCACGCCGACGACCTTTAGTCTCGCACCGCTGTTGAAACTGTCATCCATTTCAATCACCATCAATCCACCTCCTCCGTTTTACCGATACCGAATTTTTTTATTTTTTAAAACCTTCAAACGCCTGGCTCAAAAAAACTCCTTCATCCAGCCCTTCATCCTTGCCGTGAGCTTGTTGAATATCGTGTTTTCGCTCCCCCTCTGGAACCGCGTGCCGGTTTCGTGTCTGCCTCCGTACTGCACGAGCCCGACCCCCGTAGAGTAGCTCGGGCTTTTGACGACGTCCACGAGCCCGGTTATGTTTATCGGAAGCCCGCGCCTGACGGGGAGGTTGAAGACCTGCTCGGCCAGCTCCACTATGCCCTCCATCGCCGCGGTCCCGCCGGTGAGGACCACCCCCGAGGAGATGAGGCTTTCATAGCCGGACTTCATTATCTCCCTCTGCACGAGCTGGAATATCTCCTCTATCCTCGGCTCGACTATCTCGCAGAGCATGTAGCGCGATACCTTCTTGGTGCTGTTTCCACCGACGCTCTGGACATCGATGAGGTCGTCTTTCGAGACCATCGCCGTCATGGCGCAGCCCCACTCCTTTTTTATCTTCTCCGCCTCGCCGGCCGTGGTCCTCAGGCCCACGGAGATGTCTCCCGTGACCTGGTTGCCGCCGAGCGATATGACCGTCGTGTACTTTATGGTGCCGTTGTGGTAGAGCGCGATGTCGGTCGTCCCGCCGCCGATGTCCACGAGCACCACGCCTATCTCCCTCTCATCCTGGTTTAACACCGCTTCGCTGGAGGCTATCTGCTGGAGCGCGATATCGGCGACATCGAGCCCGGCCTTGTTGGCGCACTTGACGATGTTCTGGGCGCTCGTGACGGCGGCCGTTACGATGTGGACCTTGACCTCCAGCCTGATGCCTATCATCCCGAGGGGCTCCTGTATGCCCTCCTGGTCATCGACTATGTACTCCTGGGGGATCACATGGATGACCTCCCTGTCCGGGGGGATGACTACGGCCTGCGCGGCCTCTATCACCCTGTCGATGTCCGCCTGGTTTATCTCCCTGTTCTTTATCGCGATGACGCCGTGGCTGTTAAACGCCCTTATGTGCCCGCCGGCGATCCCGCAGTAGACCCTGTTCACCTCGCAGCCGGCCATCAGCTCGGCCTCCTCAACCGCCTTCTTTATCGACTCGACCGTGCTTTCGATGTTGACGACCACGCCCTTCCTTAAGCCCTTTGACGGATGGGTCCCCACGCCTATTATCTCGACCCCGTCTTTTGTCTTCTCGCCGACTATGGCGCATATCTTTGTCGTGCCGATGTCGAGACCGACGACGATGTTATCCCTTTTTGCCATGCGCTTCACCGCCTTCCTTTACGACGTTGGCCGAAAACCTGACGACCACCTCGCGGTAGTTGTTCAGGTCCATCGCCTCGATTCCTGCCAGAGACCCACCCCTGGACCTGAGTATCTTCTCGAACGACGCTAACTTGGCCTCGAATTCCGCCATCCCGAGCTCGAGCCTCACGCCCTCGTCAAGCGTGAAAACGCTCAGGCCGTAGACCCTGTCCACATGTATCTCCGAGACCATCGCGAGGTTAAAGCCCTTTCTCTCACGGAGCGTCCTTATGAGCTTCAGCAGCCCGTCTTCGAGCCCGCCGGAGTCCTCCTTGAGCCCGTCCATCGTAAGCCCGGTGACTACCGGAAGGTCAAGGCCGTCTTCGCTTGAGTACCTCTTGAATACCACCCCGGAGGCGTCCATCACATAGAGCGCATCGAGCTTGACCAGGGCCAGAGGCTCTCTCTCGGTCACCTCTATATTGACCGTGGAGGGCAGGCTCCTTGAGACATCGGCCTCTTTTATCCACGGGTTTCTCCTGATGTTGTCAACTACATCGCTAACCTTGAAGGAGAGTATGTTCTCGCCCTCTTCTATTCCGGCGAGGTCATAGATATCGTCCTCGGAGACCCTTTTCGCGCCGGCTATGTTTATCGTCTCGATAGCGAGACGCTCCGTCGTCGTAAGCTCTTTATAACCCCTCCATCCGCCGTAGGCCAGGGCGGGCATGAGCGCGAGGACAGCCAGGACCTTCATGAACCTGCCTGAAACCCTCCCGGCCCTCCTTAAAAAAGGCTCTCTGAGCTTTCTGTTCCTTCTCTTATTGTTCAAAGGCTTTTTGATCATCCCTCAAGCGTCCTTTAAAACGCGGCTAAAACTTATCGACCCCGGCGCCCATAAGCATCTTCTCCACAAGGGCCGGATAATCGAGTCCGGCCTCTGCCGCCGCCCTTGGGAATAGGCTCAGCTCCGTCATCCCCGGGATGGTATTGACCTCAAGGACGAACGGCGCCTCTTTACCGCCGAGCATCACGTCCACCCGCGCCGCGCCAGAGCAGCCAAGGGCGTGATATGCGCCGAGCGCCTCTTTTTCCACCCTTTTTAGGGTCGTCCTTTTAAGCCTTGCCGGCACCAGGAAGTCGGTCTTCCCTTTCGTGTACTTGTTCGTATAGTCGTAGAACCCCTCTCTGGGACAAATCTCTATTATGGGAAGCACCTTGCCGTCGAGTATCGACACCGTAAGCTCCCTGCCCTCGATGTACTTCTCGACCATCACCGCTTTGCCGTGCCTCGAGGCCTCTTTTACCGCCCCGGCGAAGTCGGACCTTCTCTTCACGATGCTCACGCCGATGGCCGAGCCCTGGCTCGCCGGCTTTACCACAAGCGGCAGCTTTAAGGACGGCGTCTTCTTGCCTTCGGCGAGCACGCTGAAATCAGGCGTTGAGATGCCGTTGAAGATAAGCATCTTTTTCGCCGACACCTTGTCCATCGCCACGCTCGACGCCTGCACCCCGGAGCCGGTGTACGGTATGCCCATCACCTCGAGCAGGCCCTGCACGCATCCGTCCTCGCCGTACCTGCCGTGGAGCGCGAGGAACGCCACCTCGACCTTGCTCTTGACGAGCACGGCGGCCAGGTCCCTGCCGGCGTCTATGGCCGCGGCCCTGTAGCCCCGAACCCCGAGCGCCTTCAGTATGGCGGCGCCGGTCTTGAGGGATATCTCCCTCTCTTCCGAGAGCCCGCCCATAAGGACGCCTATCTTCTTGCCCATGAACCACCCCGCAGCAAGCCGCACTTAATTCAACCCGAAGGAAATATTAAAATGCCTGACCGCCAAAAACGCCCCCCTCAATCCTCTCCGATCACTTTTATCTCAGGCTCAAGGACCACTCCCTTGAGGCTGTAGACCCTGTCTCTTATAATGGCCATGAGCGCCAGCACATCCTTGGCCCGCGCCCTACCCGTGTTCACTATCCAGTTGGCATGCGCTTCCGATACCTGCGCATCCCCCGACACTTCGCCCTTGAGCCCGGCCTCCTCTATGAGCCTCCCGGCGAACTTGCCCTCCGGGTTTTTGAATATCGACCCGGCGTTGGGATACGCGATCTTGCCCGTACCCTTGCGCTTCTCGGCTATCTCTTTTATCTTATCCCTGACGGCTTCCGCGCTGCTTTTGGCAAACCTCATGTGCGCCCTTATGACGACAGCGCCCTTGGGAAGCCCGGTCTTCCTGTAGGAAAAGCCCAAATCGCCGTTCGGTATAAAGCCCTTCTGGCCCTTCTTGCCGAGTATCTCCACGCCTTCCACGATATCCTTCATCTCCCCGCCGTGCGCGCCGGCGTTCATCAGCACGGCCCCGCCTACGGTGCCCGGGATCCCGGCCGAGAACTCAAGGCCGGCAAGACCCTTCTCCTTGCAGACATTGAGGACTTCAGCGAGCTTCACTCCGGCCCCGACTACGGCCTTGGTCTCTTCCTGCCACACGATGTCTTTGAAGCCCTCTGACATGTTTATGACTATGCCCCTGACGCCGCCGTCTCTCACGAGGAGGTTGGTCCCGGCCCCGAGTATGTAGAACGGAAAGTTCTTCGCCTCGGCGAACGACAGGATGTCCTTCAGGTCGCCCTCGTCCTGAGGGAAGGCCATCACATCGGCGTTCCCGCCTATCCTGAAGGACGTATACTCGCTCATCGGGACATTGAAAAGGACCTTGCCCTTGAACCTCTGTATGAAAAAGAGCGAATACTGCGTGGTTGACTTGTCTTCTTTTTTGGCCTTGTCCGCCGCCATATCAAACCTTCTTGTTTTTCATCATCTCGAGGAACTTAACACCCGTCTTCCAGACGTCCCCGGCCCCGAGCGTTATGACCATGTCCCCCGGGATTGTAACGCCTTCGAGGAACTCGGGTATCTTCGTGGCATCGGGCATGAAGGAGACGTCCTTGTGCCCGTAGCCTTTTATCCCGTTATAAAGGACCTCGCCGGAGACCCCCTCGATCTTCTCTTCGCCGGCGGCGTATATCTCGGTCAGGATGAGCTTGTCGGCGTCGTTGAACGCGGAGAGGAACTCTTGCAGGAGGTCTTTTGTCCTTGAGTACCTGTGCGGCTGAAACAATACAACGACCCTCTTGTCCCAGCCCTTCTTGGCCGCCCGGAGGACCGCCTTTATCTCGACCGGGTGGTGACCGTAGTCGTCCACCACGGTGACGTCGTTTACCACGCCCCTCACATGGAACCTTCTTTCGACCCCCGTGAACCCCTCAAGCCCGGCCTTGATGTGCTTGAAGTCTATATCGAGTTCCCTGGCCACCGCGGCGGCGGCAAGAGAGTTATACACATTGTGGACCCCAGGCAGGTTGAGCGTTACAACACCCATCTTCTCCCTGTCGTACCAGAGCTCGAACGAGGTCTGCATGCCGCTGTGCCTTACGTCCCTGGCGTGTATGTCGGCCTGGGAGGAAAGCCCGTAGGAGATGAACCTTCTCGTTATCCGGGGCACCAGGCTCTGTATTACCGGATGGTCGAGGCATATTATCGCGCACCCGTAGAACGGGACCTTGTTCATGAAGTTCAGGAAAGCGGACTTCACGTCCTCCATGTCCGAGTAATGGTCCATGTGCTCCCTGTCGATGTTCGTGACGACGGCTATCGTGGGGGAGAGTTTCAGGAAGCTCCCGTCGCTCTCATCCGCCTCGGCCACCAAGAAGTCCCCGCCTCCGAGCTTGGCGTTCGCCCCGAGGCTGTTGAGTTTTCCGCCCGTGACTATCGTCGGGTCCATGTTCGCCGAGGCGAGTATCATGGAGGCCATCGATGTCGTGGTGGTCTTGCCGTGAGTGCCGGCTATGGCTATCCCGTACTTCATCCTCATAAGCTCGGCGAGCATCTCGGCCCTGGGGATTATGGGGATCTGCCGGGAGGCGGCTTCCTTTATCTCGGGGTTGTCCTTCTTGACCGCCGACGAGTAGACGACGCAGTGGGAACCGACGACATTGTCCTCCCTGTGGCCGATGTATACCGTGGCCCCGAGGTCGCGTAGCCTCCTCGTGGTATCCGACTCCGAGAGGTCGGAGCCCGTGACCTTGTAGCCCATGTTCACGAGCACCTCGGCTATTCCGTTCATGCCGCTTCCGCCGATGCCGATGAAGTGAATCTTTTTTATCCTGCCTCTGTACATTCGCCGCCTCTACGCTATCGCTTTTAGTGTTTTTTCCCTGTTCAAGACCTTGAGGAAGTTCTCCGCTATCGCCTCGGCGGCCCTGGGTCTGCCGAGCTTTCTGGACATGACCCTTATGTTTTTAAGCTCCTGCGGGTTCCTGTAAAGCTTCTTTATCGCCTCCGCCAGGGCGCTTCCGGTCAGCTTGTCCTGCTTTATCAGTACCGTTGCGTCCCTGTCGGAGAGGCTTCTCGCGTTTACGGTCTGGTGGTCGTCCGACGCGTACGGATAAGGTATCAGTATCGAGGCAAGCCCCAGCGCCGTTATCTCGGCGATCGAGGTGGCCCCGGCCCTGCAGACCACAAGGTCGGCAGCGTTATAGGCGGCCGACATGTTGTCTATGAACTTGAAGAGCTCCACCTTGAGATTTTTTCTCCTGTACGCCGCCTTTACCTGCTCGAACCCGTCTTCGCCCGTCTGGTGCACCACCCTCAGGCCGCTCCAGACGTCGGTCAGGTATTCCGTGGCGTCAAGGAACGCGGCGTTTATCGCCACGGCCCCCTGGCTCCCTCCGAAGACCAGTATGGAGAACTTGTCTCTTCCCCTCTCGTCTTCCTCATCCGCCCTCAGGATATCCCTTCTTACGGGGGTCCCCGTAAGGGTCGTCCTGCCTCCGGGGAAGAACTCCCGTGCCTCCTCAAACGCTATGAATATCCTGTCCACGAGCTTTCCAAGGACCCTGTTGGTAAGGCCCGGAAGCGCGTTCTGCTCCATTATCGCCGTCTTTATCCCCAGAAGTTTGGCCGCCGTCACCACCGGGGCCGATGAGTAGCTCCCGCTCCCGATGACCCCGTCCGGCCTTATCTCCCTTAATATCCTCACTGCGGCAAGGGTAGACCCGGCGGCCTTGGCGACCGCCCGTATTCTGTCCATCCCCCTTCTTCTTTTGATGCCCTCGACGCTTAAGACCTTAAGGGGGTAGCCGTACCCGGGGACTATCTTCTCCTCAAGCCCGCCCTTGCCGCCGATGAAGGTGATGTCAGTTGAGGCGTCCCTTCTCTTAAACTCTTCCGCGAGGGCAAGGGCCGGAAAAAGGTGCCCGCCCGTGCCTCCCCCTGCCATTACTAACTTCACCGGTATGCCTCTCTCCGCGCTTCCCTTATGTGGTCCGAGTAAAACCGTAACGCAGTCCGCCGTCTCTAAAAAAAATCTTTACGCCTCGTTACCATGAATATAAATATTGAGCAGCACCCCGACCGCTATCATGTTGACCAGAAGAGAGGTCCCCCCGTAACTTATGAACGGAAGAGGCAGCCCCTTTGGCGGCAGGAGCCCCATGACGACCGCGCTGTTGAACGCCGCCTGCAGGACCACCATGAAGGTGAGACCCAGTGCCAGGTACATGCCGTGCCGGTCACGGGCCTTCATCGCTATCTTTATCCCGCAGTAGAGGAATAGCGCGTAGAGCGCCGTCACTGCGGCCACCCCGATGAAACCGAGCTCCTCGCCGATGACCGAAAGGATGAAGTCCGTGTGCGCCTCGGGCAGATAAAAAAGCTTCTGTTTCCCCTCGCCGAGGCCGACCCCCCTGACCCCTCCGGCGCCGAAGGCCAGGAACGACTGGACCATCTGGAACCCCTTGCCCTCGGGGTCTTTCCACGGGTCTAAAAATATCATTATCCTCGTCATCATGTAGCTGAACTTGTGGATGACGACGTATATGAACGGCGCCGCGGCAAGGACCAGGTACAGGAGATACCTTATCCTCACCCCGGCGATGAAGTTCAAAAGCAGCACTATGGAGGCCAGCGCGATGGAGGTCCCCAGGTCCGGCTCGAGCATTATAAGGAGTATGATCACTCCCGGGATCAATATGTTCGGCAGGAAGCCTATCGAGAACTCCTTGATCTTCTCCTGCTTCGCCGCCAGCGAATAGGCCAGAAAGAATATCACCGCGAGCTTGGCGGGCTCCGAAGGCTGAAACGCAATGGGGCCGAGCCTTACCCATCTTCTGGCCCCCCCGGCCGTAAACCCGAGCCCCGGTATGTATATGCAGATGAGGGCAAGGGCCGACAGTATCAGTATCGGATAAGCCATCCTGCGGTAAAAACCGTAGGGCACCCGGGTAGCCCCGACAAAGCATATGACGCCTGCCAGCACATAGGTCAGCTGCTTCTTGACGAAAAAGTACTGGTTGCCGAACCTTTTCAAGGCCACTACCGAGCTCGTGGAGTAGACCATGAGAAGCCCCATCACCAGGAGCATCAGCGTCGCTATGATCAAAAGCCTGTCGTAGTCCCTGAGCCTTATCACAGAGCCTCCACAAAGGCCTTGAACAACTCTCCGCGTTCCTTGTAGCTCTTGAACATGTCGAAGGACGAGCACGCGGGACACAACAGGACCGTATCCCCATCCTGCGCCCTTTCGCGAGCTACCTTTACCGCCTCTTCAAGCGAACCCGCGACGACAGTCTCCGTGAGAGCTTGAAGCGCCTCTTTTATCCTGAATCGCGCTTCGCCCAGGAGCACCAGCAGCCTTACCTTCTCTTTGACGAGGTCTGAGAGGACCCCGTAATCCCCGCCCTTATCCTTGCCGCCGGCGATCAATACCACCGGGGCGTCCGTGCCTTTAAGGGCCATCACGAGGGCTCCGACATTCGTCCCTTTGGAGTCGTCTATGTAGGTCACGCCGTCCAATTCCCTGACGAACTCCATCCTGTGGTGCAGGCCCTTGAACCCGGACAGGGTCTTGAGTATTGCCTCCCTCGGGACCCCTACGATCCTTGAAGCCGCTATGACGGCCATGATGTTCTCGATGTTATGAAGGCCCTTTAGCTTGAAGTCTTTAACCTGGTAGACCTCTTCGGCGCCTTTTGCGCCGCGGTAGACGATCTCTTTACCGGTATAGTAAAGTCCCTCGTTCAAGGCGCCCCATACCGTAAACGGGACGGTCTTGCCGCCTCCGAAGCCGGTCAACGCCTTTTTGGCTATCACCGGGTCGTTTACGTTCACCACGGCGAAGTCGCCTTGCTTCTGGTTTTCAAAGAGCCTGAACTTCGTCCCGGCGTAGTGCGTAAAATCCCTGTACCTGTCGAGGTGGTCCTCGGTTATGTTCAGCAGTATCCCGACATGCGGGGTAAACGTGTCCGTGGTCTCAAGGTGGAAGCTGCTGATCTCCAGGACGCAGTAGTCAGCCTTCCCTTCGTTTTCAACATATTCTATGGCCGGGGTGCCGATGTTGCCGCCGACGAAGACCGATCTTCCGGCGTCCTCAAGGACCTTTCCGAGAAGAGTCGTGGTCGTCGTCTTGCCGTTCGTCCCGGCTACGGCCAGGACCGGGGCGTCCATGAACCGGTACGCAAGCTCTATGTCGCTTATGACCTCGGCGCCCTTCTCCCTCGCCTCTTCAAGGAGCGCATGCCCATAAGGCACTCCGGGGCTGACCACCACTAGCTCTTCTCCGGTTAACGCCACGCCGTCGTGACCGCCCGCCACGATAACCACCCCGGCCTCTTCAAGCCCCTGCGCCTCCGGCAGCTCCGCCAACGGCTTCATGTCCGTTGCCGTTACCGCGGCCCCGCACTTCTTTAAGAACCTGGCCGACGAGACCCCGGTAGCCGCGAGGCCCACCACGAGCGCCTTTCTGCCAGAGAGGACTTCTTTGGCCCTTTTCAGCCCGCCGCCTTTGGCGCGGGCGCCGTTATTTTTCGTTTCACCGGGGCTCATCTTATCTTAAGCGTGCTTATCGCAAGGAGCGCGAGTATTATGGCTATTATCCAGAACCTGACTATGATCTTGGGCTCGGGCCACCCCTTGAGCTCATAATGATGGTGAATAGGCGCCATGGCGAAGACCCTTTTTCCGGTGAGCTTGAAGGAGCCAACCTGGAATATGACCGAGAGCGCCTCGACCACGAATATGCCGCCGACGATGAGCAAAAGGGCCTCGTTCTTCGTTATGATGGCCAGAGTCCCCAGCGCCCCGCCGAGTGACAGCGACCCGACATCGCCCATGAAGACCTGCGCCGGGTATGTGTTGAACCAGAGAAACCCGAGGCTGGCGCCGACCATCGCCCCGGCGAATACCGTAAGCTCTCCCGCCTTCGGCACATACATGACGTGCAGGTAGCTCGCTATCTTCGCATGTCCGACGAGGTACGCAAAGAGCATGTACGTCGCCGCCGCTATCGTCATCGGACCTATGGCCAGGCCGTCAAGCCCGTCGGTAAGGTTTACGGCGTTTGAGGCCCCTACTATCACTAATACCGCGAACGGGATGTAGAACCAGTAAAGGTCGAACTTCGCGTCCTTGAAGAACGGGATAGTCACGACGGTGTTGAACTTGGAGTAATAGAGGACAAGGACCACTGCCAGGGCCACGGCCACCTGGGCCAGGAACTTGGTGCGCGGTCTCATCCCCCCCTTTTTCTTCCGCACCACCTTGCTGTAGTCGTCTATGAAGCCGATTGCGCCCATGCCTACCGTAACGAATGTCAGGAGCCACACGTACATGTTCGAGAGGTTGCCCCACAGAAGGACAGATATTACGACCACAAGGAGTATTATCGCTCCTCCCATCGTCGGGGTGCCGGCCTTGCTCATGTGCGACTGCGGGCCGTCGGTCCTCACCACCTCGCCGAACTTCAGTACCTTCAGCTTTTCTATCAGGTACGGCCCCATCACGAAGCTCAAGACGAGCGCCGTGATCGCCGCGTATATGGTCCTGAAGCTTATGTACTGAAATACGTTGAAGATCGTGTGGTACTTGGCCAACGGGTATAGAAAATAGTAGAGCATCTCTGTTCCTTATTAAATCGTAGAATACTTCCCGGCGTTTAACAGCAGGCCTTTTTAAGGCCCAGCTCCTTCAAGCCGTCGACTATCGCCTCAAGGGCCACTCCCCTTGAGCCCTTCACCAGGACCGTGTCCCCTTCCCTCACAAGACCCTTCAGGGCCCCGAGCGCCTCTGACCTGTCCTTGAAACTCAAGACACTTTTGACCCCTGCCTTTCTCGCGCCATCCGCCAGGACCCCTGAGTTGGCGCCTATCGCCACCACAAAATCGACCTTAAGCTCACCGGCAAGGCGGCCTACCCTTTCGTGCTCGGCGTCGGTCACCGCTCCGAGTTCCAGCATGTCGCCGAGGACCGCCACCTTTCTGCCGCGCGCGGCGGCAAGCGTCTTCAACGCCGAGGACATCGACTCCGGGTTCGCGTTATAGGTGTCATCGAGGACCGTAAAGCCGTCTACCTTCAAAACATGCATGCGCCCCTTGACCGGCCTGAAATTCTCAAGCCCTTTCCTCATGTCATCAAGCGCCGTGCCGAGCGACAGAGCCGCGGCGATCGCCGCGGCCCCGTTTATTATGTTCGTCGCGCCGGGGGTTGAAAACCTTACCTGCAGATCCTTGCCCCTGACGCCGTATACTGCCTCGATGCCGCCGAAGTCAGGGTCCTGTTTATGGGCGAGGACCGTGACATCGGCCTTTTCCTTGAGGCTGTAGGTCACCGTGTTCTCAAAACCCTCCGAGAGCTTTACGACCCACTGGTCGTCGAGGTTCACTATCCTCACCGCGTGGAAAGGCAGCAGGGTAAAGAGGGCGCCCTTCGCCTTCGCCACGCCTTCAAGGCTGCCGAGGGTCTTAAGGTGGCCCCGTCCTATGTTCGTCAGCAGGGCGACATCGGGCCTGCATATATTCACAAGCCTCTCCATCTCCCACGTCTCGCTTATCCCGAGTTCCACCACCGCCGCCTCGTGCGCCGGGGTGAGGTTGAATATCGTCAACGGAAGCCCGATGAGGTTGTTCTTGTTGCCTTCGGTCTTCAGCACGTTCCTCGACACCGAAAGTATCGAAGCGATCATCTCCTTGGTAGTCGTCTTTCCGGCCGAGCCCGAAACGGCCACAAACGGTATCCTGGATAAGCCCCGGACATATAAGGCGAGAGCGCCGAGGGCCTCCAGCGTCTCCTTCACCTCTATGAGCGTGAAAGACGCCGGCAACTCACCGAGCCCCTCCGTCCTTTCAACGACCGCCGCTGAAACGCCTTTCGACGCGACTTCACCGACAAAGGCATGGCCGTCGAAGCTCGGCCCCTTCAGGGCGAAGAATATCTCTCCGGAGGCGGCCTTCCTCGAATCCGTCGCCACGCCCGTCACAATGGCGTCTTTCGGGCCCCGCATGACGGTCCCTCCGACAGCCTTCGCTATTTCAGTGACATCGAACCTCATGAATTCGCGGTTTCCTTTATCGCCGAGTTTACCACCTCGAAATCGTCGAAGTGGGACTTCCTCCCTTTTACTATCTGGTAGTCCTCGTGCCCTTTCCCTGCCACAAGTATCGTGTCTCCGTCTCTTGCTATCTTTACGGCCTTCCTGATGGCCTCGGCCCTGTCCGGTATCACCGCGTAGCCCTTACCGTTGAACGGGCCTTCGGGGTCGAGCTTTTTTACCCCCTTTATCCCGGCCTCGACCTCTTTTATTATCTCCAGGGGGTCCTCGTCCCGTGGGTTGTCCGATGTCACTATCGTTATGTCCGAGAGCCGCGCCGAGATCTCGCCCATCGCGGGCCTCTTGAGCCTGTCCCTGTTCCCTCCGCAGCCGAATACCGTTATGACGCGCCCCGCGGCAACCGCCTTCAAGGCAAAGAGCGCCCGTTCAAGCGCGTCCCCGGTGTGGGCGTAGTCGACATAGGCCCTGAAGCTTCTGGCGCCTTTCGCCTCTATCTTCTCAAGCCTTCCGGGGACCCTCTTTAAGGCCGCTATCCCTCTCGCTATCGCTTCGGCCTTGACGCCTAAAGAGCTTGAAGCCGCCACTGCGGCGAGGATATTGTAGAGGTTGTACTCGCCTACGAGGTTTGAGGAGACCTTTATCTCCCCCTTCGGGGTTTCGACAAGCGCCTCGATCCCGCCGTCTTTAAGCTCGTAGCTCTCAGGGTGAAAATCTCCCGCCTTGAGTCCGTATGTGATGGCTGCGGGGAAATCCTTTTTGAGCTTCGCCCCCCACGGGTCGTCCCGATTTATTACCGCCACACCTTTGTTATCCTCGACATGCCTGAAGAGCAGCGTTTTGCACCTGAAGTACTCCTCCATCGTCCTGTGGTAGTCGAGGTGGTCGTGCGTCAGGTTGGAAAATATCCCGCAGACGAACCTGCAGTCCTCTACCCTCTTCTGCTCAAGCGAGTGAGACGACACCTCCATGACGCAGTGCGTGACCCCTTTATCCGCCATCTCCCTCAATATCCTGTGCAGCTCGGGAGACTGAGGGGTGGTGTGCGGGGCCGGGAAGACCCCGCCGCCGTAGCGGTAGTTGACGGTCCCGATAACGCCCGGGAGAAACCCGGCCTCTTTCAAAACCGCCTCAAGAAGATAAGTGATCGTGGTCTTGCCGTTTGTCCCGGTGACCCCTACCACCCTGAGCATTCCGGAGGGCCGGGCCCAGAAGGTATCCGATATTTTCGAGAGCGCGGCCCTTATCTCTTTTACTATAACCTGGGGGACCGTGATACCATCAGTGGTCCTTTCGGCCAGCACGGCCGCCGCGCCGTTTTCCACCGCGCTCTTTAGGTAGGCGTGTCCGTCGGTGTGTTCGCCGGGTATGGCGGCGAAGATGACCCCGCCTTCGGCCCCCCTCTCGACCTTCCTTGAATCGCAGGAGATCCCGGTTATCTCGACATCGTCTTTCCCGATGACCTCGCAGCCAAGACCGCTTATGACTTCTTTTAATCTCATCTCAAGTTTCTGAAACCTTCGCCAGAAAGCTTCAATCCGGGAGGAGTCCTCCGGCTTTGAAATATTTCATAATTCAACAGGTTGCCTTGTCGGCCCAACACAAAAACCTTCCTCGTATAACATTTTATTATCTCACACAGGACAATCTCTTTTCTACTGAAAAAAAACGACCACTGGGCCCTTTGTGGGAAGGTTCTGGCCCGGGGCCGGCTTTTGCGAGACCGCCTTTCCGCTGCCCATCACATTCACGTCAAAAGACCTCCCCTTCGCCATCCTCAACACGCTCCTGACGGTCTTTCCGGTAAAGTCCGGCACCGCCGCAGGACCGAACTCCTCGTCGCTTCCGGCCTTCGCCGTCGACTTCGCGGCGTCAGCTTCCACGAACTCGACCTTAGTGGAGCCTTTCCTTTCTCTGAAAACCCCCATGTACGAGAGGCTCTTCTCGGCTATCTCCTTGAAGACCGGGCCTGCTATCGTCCCGCCGTAGTGCTCGCCGTTGGGCTCATCTATCGCCACGAGTATCGCAAGCCTCGGGGAGCGCGCCGGGACGAAGCCGAAAAACGACGCCACAAACGCGCCCTTGAGGTAGCCTCCGTGCTTGAAGTCCGGTTTTTGCGCCGTGCCCGTCTTTCCGGCGACCTCGAACTCGTCAAGAGAGGCCTTCACGCCGGTCCCTCCCTCGTGAGTCACGCTTACGAGCATATCGGTCATCTTTCTAGCCGTCTCTTCGGATATGACCCTTCTGACTATCGTCGGATTGGTCTCGGAGACGACCTTTCCGTTGGCGTCCCTGACCGATTTCACGACATACGGCTTCATGAGAAAACCGCCGTTTGCCACAGCCGAAAGGGCCGTTATCAGCTGCAGCCCCGTGACCGACACGCCCTGGCCGAACGAGATGGTCGCCAAGGTCACATCCGACCAGTTTTTGAGCGGCCTTAACGACCCGGCCGACTCGCCCGGCAGGTCGATCCCGGTCTTGTCTCCGAAACCGTACGCCTTCAGATACCTGTAGAGCCGGTTTTTCCCGAGCCTGTCGCCTATCTTGGCCGAGCCGATGTTGCTAGAGTACTTTATTATCTGAGCCACCGTAAGCCAGCCGTACTTGTCATGGTCGTGAAAGACCCTGTCGGCCACCCCGTAACTGCCGTTCTCGCAGAAAAACCCGTCCTGTGGCCTGACCGCGTTCTCTTCAATGGCGGCCGAGATCAAAAAGAGCTTGAAGACCGAACCCGGCTCGAACACATCCGTTACCGCCCTGTTCCTCCAATGCCTCGGCGTGGTGGACGAAAAATCGTTAGGGTCGAAGGTCGGCATGCTGGCCATCGCGAGCACCTCGCCCGTCGTCGGGTTCATGACGAGGACCTCTGCGGCCTTTGCCCCAGAGGCCTCTACCGCCTTTCTGAGCGCCTTTTCCGCGACATACTGTATCGTCTTGTCTATGGTAAGCTCGACTTCCATCCCCTGCACCGGGACGGTCTTGTCGAAGTCCTCGAATACGATCATCCTGCCCCGGGCGTCCCTGTCCCCCACGAACTTGTGGGAAGCGCCCTTGAGCATCCCGTCGTAGTGCAGCTCGATGCCCTCCAACCCGTTGGCGTCCAGCCCGGTAAAGCCGATGAGGTTGGAGGCGAGCTGGCGGTTGGGATAATACCTCCTGCTCTCCTTCATTATCCCCACCCCTTCAAGCTCGGCCACGGCCTTCCTCTCCTCGTCCCTGAGGTCCACCTGCCTTTTAAGCCATACGAAGTTCGTGGCGGACCTTATCTTTTTCTCTATTTCGCGCCTGTCCATCGAGAGGACGGGGGCCAGGGCCTTCGCCGCCGAGCGCGGGGATTCTATCTTGCCGGGCTGCGCGTAGACGGAGTCGACCTCGATGCTGACGGCCAGCTCCTTGGAGTTCCGGTCGTAGATGTCGCCCCTCTTGGACTGGACGTTGACCGTCCTTTTGTGCTGCCTCATCGCCATGCTCTTCAAGTCCTTTGTGTCGAGGACCTGGAGCTGAAACGCCCTGAAGAGGATGGCGGAGAAGAACAGGATGAAAAAACCGAGGACCAGGTATATGCGTAGATTCAAATACTGCGAAGAACTTTTTGTCCCTCTTTTTCTCATCTGATGTTTATTATCTGCTCGCCTGTGGGATGGACCAGAGAAAGCTCGTCGGAGGCAATCCTTTCGACCCTCTCCGGGCTCTTGAGCTTCATGAACTCAAACTTGAGCCTCTTGTTCTGCTCTATGAGGGCGGAGCGCGAAGTATTGGCCTTTGATATCTCGTACCCCAGGTTCACCACCGTCAGCCTCGACCAGAGAAAAGCGCCCGCTATCAGGACCATGGCTAACGCCGTCAGGAACGAGAGGTAAAGAAAACTCATATCCCTCAGGTCCCTTCTGACCCTGACATCCTGCGCGGTCAATACCCCCGGACCCGTTATACCCATTTTCTTTGTGATAGTCTGTGACATCTCTCCTCCGTCAGCTCCCTTCGAACTACCCCTCAGAGCTTCTCGACGGCTCTGAGTTTCGCGCTTCGCGCCCTCGGATTGGCTGCGAGCTCTTCATCAGACGGCGTTACGGCCTTTCTCGTAAGAAGCCTTGTCGCCGGTTGTCTGCCGCAGACGCATATCGGGACGCGCGGCGGGCAGACGCACCCAGCGGAAGATTCCCTGAACGCAGTCTTTACTATCCTGTCTTCAAGCGAGTGGAAGGATATGACCGCCATCCTCCCGCCGGCCTTAAGCGACTCTATCCCGCCGTTGACGCCCTTCTCTACGCTCACAAGCTCGTCGTTTACCGCTATCCTCAAGGCCTGGAAGACCCGCGTGGCCGGATGGATGTTTTTGGGCTGGAACCTCCTGGGGACCGCGTCCAGCACTATCCTTACCAGGTCTCCCGTCGTCTCTACGGGTTTACTCTCCCGGGCCTTTTCAATCGCCCTGGCGATCCTTCCGGCTTCGCGCTCCTCGCCGTACTCCCTGAATATCCTCTTGAGTTCTCTTGCGTCGAGCGTGTTTACGAGGTCGCGGGCCGTAACCTTCCCGCTTCTGTCCATCCTCATGTCCAATCCGGCCTCGAACCTGAAACTGAACCCTCGCTCCGGGCTCTCGAACTGGTATGAGGAGACCCCGAGGTCAAGTACTACTCCGTCGACCGGTCCCGCTCCCAGCCCCGAAAGGATAGTCTTTAAATCCCTGAAGTTGCCTTTTACGAGAGTTACCCTGTCGCCGTACGCCGAGAGCGTTTTCGAGGCGGCCTTTATCGCCTCGTCGTCGAGGTCTATCCCGATGACCCGGCCCGACGGCCCCGAAGACCTGAGTATCTCGAGGGCGTGTCCGCCCCCGCCCAGCGTGCCGTCCACATAGACGCGGCCGTCACGGCACCCGAGGTATTCTATCACCTCACGGGGCATGACGGAGGTATGCAGGAACTCCATCTTAGAGCCCCAGTCGTTCCAGCGTATTTACTATCTCTTCCTGAGAGGCCTGGGATTCGGCCTGCTCCCACAGCGCCTTACTCCATATTTCCACATGCTTCAAGGCCCCGATAAGGATCACGTCCTTTTCAAGTTTTGAGTAGTCTCTCAAGGCCTGCGGGATGAGGATTCTTCCGAGTTTATCGATGGCACAGTCTGCGGCGCTTGAATAGAAGAACCTTAAAAAGGCCTTGGTGTCCTTTTTAAATTCCGGCATTGAAGCTACTTTTTCCTCAAGTACCTGCCACTCTGCGTACGGATATGCGATGAGACAGCTGTCGTACGTGGTTATGACGAGACGGGAGTCATACCTTTCGTTCAGAGTCTCTCTGAACTTCGAGGGGATGCTCAGTCTGCCTTTGGAGTCGATTAAATGTTCGAACCTGCCTCTGAACACTTTTCACCTTAGATATAAGCACTTTATGCCACTCGGAGGGAGCTCATACCACTTTATACCACTTTATACCACAATACCCGCTAACTATATTCCCGCTCTATTTTTTTGTCAAGCGAAATCTGGGGATTTTTCCGCTAAAAATCAAATAAATCAGGGTAGTTTTTGAGGTGGTATAAACTCCCTCGGAAAAAGGGTGGAATGAAGTATTCAGGGCTGTTTTTTTGAAGATGATCATCATCCGGCGAGTCATGGTAGCGAGCGGGGATTGTAAGGCGAAAGGGATAAAAAAACCCGGCGCAGTCGAAGACTGCGAAGGGGTTTGTCTTTAACTCTCTGAAAATCCGGTGGTTTTCAAGTGGAGGAGAGTTGCATCGGATTTCGGCAAAAAACGCCGGGAATGCAGGCCCCGGTGGAATCCGCAAAATCCACGCTCCCGTTGCGCTCTTCCGATGCAACGGGAAGCGGGGAGGGTGAAAACATCTTTTCACCCCCACCCTTCCCTCACCCATCGAGGGGGAGGGTTTTTATAAGGAAACCCTGTAGCTTGAATTTGTGATTGAAAACTCCTGAAAGGAAGATTTCATTTGTATAGCTCGCCTTATCACTTCGTGAGTCGGCGAGCACCCAGTGGCAATCCTTCCGTGGATTGTCGGGGGACCCACCCCGATGGGTGGGTCGGTTTGCGTTTTTCCGCAACCTGCTAAATGTATGGAAGTTTATAACTTCTATTCGCTCTCCGTGCATCTTCAAAAGTTACTGCCCCTGATCAGGACGGTTTTGCAGCGCAGCCGCGTTCTTCATTTCTTTCGTGATATATTTCAGGGCATCTTCTTCTTTCATTCCAAAAACATTCGTAATATATTTGCTATCCGCTTCTTCCTTCCCACCGAAGACAAAGATAAATTTATTTCCCTTTTTATCGGAGCCGCTGCCTACCCCGCTGTCACACGATATCGCTTCCCATTGCGCGTCAATTTCTCGCGAATCCTCACAACTGAGCTTTGCCGCCCCGCGCAGTCCGTAACAAACAGGCAGAAGATACGAATAGGCGGGGATATGGGTTATTGTAGACATACCTCTACATTGTACCTTAGAATCTTTTCCGGCGATCCGTATCCAGGAAACACCCTTAAGCAAATTGGTGCCGGACGTCCCGGAATAGACCTCTTTGTGATCAGAGAAAGCCCCTGCCACGGGTAAGGCAAGCGTACAACCGCTTAATCCGGGAATCAGCGAATATAACAATAAAATTTTAGGCAATGTTGAAACAACTTTATATGTACGCATCGTCTTTCTTTACTTAGAAGAGTTTCCGGGAGTAAGAATTCTCAAAAAAACTTCAATTGTCGCGCTCGCTTCCCCGGCCCGGTCGACGCCGCTCATCCGGAGATCCCTTTGAGATCTCCTTGGCTTCCAAAATTACCTGTACATGGTCATAGATCAAGTGCTTTGCCTTGGAATTCTTTATTGAAAAATAACTCTCAGTTAAAGTTTTCATCAGTTCCTGATCATTCTTGACGTCATAATATTTTCCGGACATCTCCTCAAAAACCCTGAAAACAGCCTCCTGCATCCATTCGCTTTTTTCTCTTTTGAGTTTTTCCGTTAAAAAAGGGACTATTTTCTCTCCATTAGTCGCCATATCTTTGGCAACTCCTAAATCCGGAGGCTGCGTCCTTAACATCCAGCACTCAAGAATAGCGTATTGTTCCTCGAATGAAAATTGGTTTATTGCTTTCGCCCCGCTCTCATATTCAACGCATACCGGCGGCATTGATTCTCTGAAAAGACCGATGGTGAGACCACAGCCGGAAAGAAAGAGACCAAGGATTAACGGAATAATCGCTCTTTTAATCAACGCATTTTCTTTCAAAGTTTTTGTTCCCATAGATGCCTGACAGGATGCCGAAAAAGTCCTTGCCGGACTTTTTCAGCCACGACTTGTCCGAAGCGAACCGGTGAACGCCGCGGCCCCGCCGCTCCATAAGCGGGTCAAGGCGGGCTGTAAAAATGACATCACGGCATCATAGCGGGCGCTCGGAAACGGCCTTCTCCTTGATCTTTCTGAGCTGCTCGAGTATCATCTCGGCCCTGGACCTGTAGTCGAGAGCGTCCTTGTTCACGGGGTCGAGCTCAAGGACCAGTTCCCACTCCCTGATGGCCCTCTCCATCTCCTCTCTCTGGAAGAGCCCTATCCCCTTTTTGAGGTGGGTATCGACGGCCCTGTCCCTCTCCTTTATCGACCGGGTCAGAAGCTCCTTTGTATTCATGTAGGCGGGCATGTATTTAAGCACCGAGTTGAACTCCTCTATGGCCTTGGCGTAGGAGTTCGACTCGAGGTAGATCTTACCCTGCACGTAGTGGTTGTTCGCTTCGATCTCCGGGTCCTCTTTCTCCTGTTTCTTCGCCTTGGCTTCGGGCTTTTCGGCCTCGAACCTTCTGCCGCCCTTTATCGCCTCCCTGAGCATCTCTATCCTGCTTTTAATCAGCGTATTGGCGGGGTTGAAGGCGAACGCGACCATATACTCATCGATCGCTTTGCCATATATCCCGGCCCTCTCATAATCGTCGGCCATGTCCATGTGCCTTCTTGAGAGCTGGACGGAGACGGAGTTTATCTCCCCGACAAGTTTCCTGGCGGCCTTGAAGTCAGGGTCGCGGGAGGGCACGTCGAGGGCCTTCTGGCGCGCTTGCGAAAGTTGCCCGCTCTCATAGAGCATCACGGCCCTGTCATAGGCGGACGCCTGCAGATAGCGCGGCGTGGCCTGAACGCAACCGGCCATGACAAAAAGGGCCGCTGCAAGCGCGAACCTACGGCACAAAGCCTTCGTTCTCAAGCTGCGTGACGGCACTGCTGACAATCTCCTCCACCTCTTCTTTCCACCGGCCTCTCAGGTCCACGAGGCTGTACAGCGTCAACGGATGCTCAAAACCCTTGATGACCATCGCGTGCATCGGTTCGGCGATGACGTTATCCTTTATGCTGCCATAAACGGATTCGCTTATGATGATCTCTCCGCCCCTGGCCAGGTCCGCCAGCCTTGAGGCGATGTTCACCGAGTCGCCGACGGCGGTAAACTCCATCCTCGACTTGCTCCCCATGTTGCCGACGATGACCTCGCCGGAGTCCACCCCCAGGCCCATCTGAAGCGGCACCAGCCCCTTTGATCTCCTCGACCTGTTGACGACCTCCAGCGCCTTTTTTATGGCCGCGGCCGCCTTCACGCCATGCTCAAGGTGCGTCTCGTTTCTTATCGGCGAGCCGAAGACGCCCATCACGGCGTCGCCTATGAACTTATCTACCGTCCCGTTGAAGCGGAATATGATCTCCGTGATAAGCGTAAAATACCTGTTGAGTATCTCGACCGTCTCTTCCGGGAGCATCTTCCTGGAGAGCGCCGTGAAATCCCTTATGTCGGCGAAAAAGACGGTCACTTCCCTTCTCTCGCCGCCGAGCCTGATCCTCTCCGGCTCCTTCAGTATCTCATCGGCCACCTGCGGGCTGACGTAACGGCTGAAGATACCCTTGTGGAGCTCCTTTTCCTTCAATTCCGAGGCCATCTTGTTAAACGACCTCACAAGGTCCCCCATCTCGTCGTTGCTCTTATCCGGTATCCGGTAGTCGAAGTTGCCGAGGGCTATCTCCTTGGTGCCCTTGAAGAGCCTGAATATCGGACGCAGGAGGCCCGAGGCCATGGGTACCGATATAAGGGAGACGATTATGATGGCGATCCCGGCGACCAGGACGACGCTTGTGACCGCCTTCTGTACCCGTTCCTTGATAAAATCGTCCGAAAAGAGCACTACCGCGTACCCGACCGTCGTCTGTTTGAAGACTATCGGCGAGACGAATGTTATTGTCCCTTCGGACTCGGCCACCCACGGCGGGGGACCGG
>JACRCH010000110.1 GCA_016219115.1 Deltaproteobacteria bacterium | reverse complement strand
CTTGTAGGACGGGTCATGGTTGTGCTGCAGGACCTGCGCCTTGACATCCGAGGCGGTATCCACCCAGTCCTTGAGGTTGGGCATGTCGCAGAAGTCCTTGTCGTCGAAGTATAGGGCCTTCAAGGCCCCGCAGTCCGAATGTCCGCAGACGACGATGTCCGTTACCTTCAAGACCAGGAGGGCGAACTCAATGGCGGCCGCGGTGCAGGTCTTTTTCCTGAGCGTGTCGCACGGGGGGACGATGTTGCCGACGTTTTTGACTATGAAGAGCTCGCCGGGCTTGCTCTGGGTGATGAGGTTCGGGTCTACCCTGGAATCCGAGCAGGTGAAAAACAAGACGTCCGGGGATTGGCCTTTGGATATCTTGGAGTAGAAGTCCTTCTCTTTATTGTAATGTAACTGCTGGAATTTTTGAATTCCCTTAAATAGCCTTTCCATGGTACAGCCTCCTGAGAAAATATGGAAAACCGGCAGCGCTGGAGCGAAAAACAGTTACCGCGTATCTTCAAGGGAAATGAGTTCTCGGAGTCAAAAACCCTTTGCCCGGTTATAAAGAAGATCAGAACAGCCCTATCTGAACGGGGCCGGCCGGAAGGACCTCGCCGGTTTCACCGAATATCTTGATCTTGCCGAACTCGCCGTCGAACCCCGGTTTTATCTTCAAGTCGCCTTCACGGACCTTCATTATAGCCTCGGTGACCCTGGGGGCCGCGATGGCGGCTATATCCTGTTCGCTCATGTCGAGGAGTATCCCAAACTCGCTTCCGCCCTCAGCGGTAAGCCTCCTGTACTCTTTTTGCACCTTTATAGAGCTTACGCCGCATTCAAGCGCCTCGGAGAGTATCTCCTCAAGAGGCACCATGTGCCTTGCTGGTATCGCGTTTTCGGGGACAAACCCATCGGGCCTGTCACTGAGTTCATCCACCCGGCTCATGACCCCGACTGTTACGCCTTTGCCGCATACCGGACAGATCCCGCCGGAGCGTTCCGTATCTTTCGGGGAGAAGAGTATCCCGCACTCCCTGTGTCCGTCAAAGTGGTACTTGCCCTCTTCCGGGTAGAACTCCACGGTGTACAGGAAGCGCTTGTTGTCTTTCTCCTTTATGACCTTAATTATTTCGCCGTAGTCCATCGGGCAGTCCAGGACATTGGCTTCCCTTCCGAGCTTTGACGGTGAATGCGCGTCCGAGTTCGATATGAGGGTTATCTTGTCCAGGGCCGATACCCTCCAGTTCATCCTCGGGTCGGATGATAAACCCGTCTCTATGGCGTATATGTATCTGGAGTACTCGCCGAAGCACTCCTCTATCGAGTTAAAACCTGATTTGCTGCCGAATATGGAGAACCACGGGGTCCAGGCGTGGGCCGGGACGACCATGGCCTCGGGTGAGGCGTCCATGACTATCTTTATGAGGTCTTTAGCCGAGAAACCGAAGATGGGTCTGCCGTCTGAGTTGATGTTGCCGAGCGATGAAAAGACCGAGTTCATCTTTTTAGCCGTCTCTATCGACGGGGCGAAGATAAGGTTGTGGATCTTACGGGTCTTGCCGTTTTGGGTGTAGATGTTACTGACCTCGGCGGTCAGCATGAAATGTACGGGGTTTGGTCTGTTGGTTTTTTCTTTAAGGACGAACAGCCCGTTCCCGGTGGGTTCGAGCTTCTCTTCGAGAGAGGCAAGGTGCGCGGGGTGCGTAAAATCTCCGGTTCCCAGAAGATTTATACCCTTGACCTTTGCCCAGGGCGACAGCACGTCAAGGTTCATTTCCTTGCTGGTCGCCCTGGAATATCTACTGTGGATGTGCAGGTCGGCAATTATCCGCATGTTTTTAGATGAAAAAGTGTATTTTAAGTGACCATATTATTTTTCAAACAATCCTATGCGATGGCCTGTCTTGAAGAACCGAAGGCAGACCTATTTATATTTGCCTCAACCGGCAAAAGACGCTTAAAGTGATAATTGTGCTAAGTTTAGCACAAAAAAAATCGAAATGGAAGTCTTAATTTCCCATTATGTTATACCCGGAGTCAACATGTATGATCTCTCCGGTCACGCCGCTCGACAGGTCGCTTAACAGGTAAAGAGCTGTTTTGGCTACATCTTCCTGGGTTATATTCCTCCTTAAAGGGGATTTGGACTCGACCATGTCAAGAATCGATTTGAAGCCCGATATTCCCATGGCTGCAAGAGTTTTAACGGGGCCGGCCGAGATGGTGTTGATCCTTACCTTTTTAGGGCCCAAGTCCGCGGCCAGATACCTGACACTGGTCTCCAGGGCGGCTTTGGCCACCCCCATCGCATTATAGTTGGTGATGACCTTTTCGCTCCCGTAGTAGCTCAGAGTGACGATGGCGCCGTCCCTGCCTTCCATAAGTGGGACCGCGCATTTGACCAATGCCACAAGCGAGTAGGCGCTTACATCCATGGCGAGCTTGAAGCCGTCCCTCGTGGTATTGAGGAACTCGCCCTTAAGCTCCTCTTTTTTGGCAAACGCTATGGCATGCACCATGGCGTCAAGCGAGCCCCATTCGTTTTTGAGGGTATTGAATACGGAGTCTATCTGGGAGTCGTCCGTTACGTCGCACGGCAGTATTATCCTGGATCCGAGGGAGTCGGCCAGGGGCCTTACCCTTGACTCAAGGACCTCTCCGGCGTACGTGAAGGCAAGCTCCATCCCTTCCCTGTGAAGGATCCGGGCTATGGCCCAGGCGATACTTTTCTCGTTGGCGACACCGAAAATAACGCCTTTTTTGCCTTCAAGCAATCCCATGATCTCCTCCTTTTTCACTAAGGTATAAGCGGCAACTTCTCCGAAAGACTATACTTTTTACCATATATTCGCCAGATGATTCAACAGTAACTTTTCCGGAAAAACTGCCGGACACCCTTGTAAGATGCGAATTTTTCGGATAGAATACATTAAAACGGACGAGCCCGTATTAAAAAAAGGAGATTCCATCATGCTGTTTGACCACATCGAAGAGAAGGAAGCGGTAATAAGAGCGGCTCTGATCGAGCAAAACGGGTATAAGTTCTACACCATGCTCGCCGACAGGACTACCGATAAAAACGCGAAATATCTCTTCAAGAAGTTCGCCCATGACGAGCAAAGGCATCTTAGGGTCATAGAGAACAAGTACTTCCCGGCGGCCGGTTTTACGGACCAGATAACCGAGGAGGAGCTTCAGATTGAAGGATACATCGAGAAGTCAGGCACCGCTGACATATTTACCAAAAGGATAAATGTCGCGGCGCTTGTGCGCGTTATAGACAGCCCCAAGAAGGCTCTCCTTATAGCTCTCGATACCGAGAGGCATTCCGTGGAATACTTCGGCACCCTCGCCAGGAGGGCCAGGACCGAAGAGGGCAGAAAACTCTACAGCGAGCTTGCCGAGGAAGAGAAAGACCACGTCAGCCAGTTAGAGGCTATGCTGGCCTCTTAGCTGACCCCTCCGGGCAGACCCTGCACTTAAACGGCAAAAGACCTTACATGTCAGAACTCAGGCTCAACCAGGTCACAAGGGAGTGGGTCATTATCGCCTCAGAGCGGGCGAAAAGGCCGATAGATTTCATGAACTCCCGTTCCGAGAGGCCGCAGTCGCCCCCGTTTTTAAGCTCTTGCCCTTTCTGTCCGGGTAACGAGCACAGGACCCCGGCGGAGCGGTTCCGCATCCCTGCCGACGGTGGGTGGAAGATAAGGGTGGTCTCCAACAAGTACCCGGCACTGACCGACGGGGAAAAAAAGAGGGCCGCCGAAGGGTTCAGAAGGTCCGTCACCGGGGTAGGCATCCACGAGGTCATAATAGAGAGCTCCATCCATAATATGAGTATCTCATCGATGGAGCAGGCTGACGTTGCGGAGATAGTGAGGACCTATAAGAGGAGGTTCCTGCAGGCGCACAAGGACCCCCGGGTAGAGCATGTCATAATATTCAAGAACCACGGGGAGGGGGCCGGCACAACGCTTGACCACCCGCACACGCAGCTTATCGGAACCCCGGTCGTCCCGGTGCAGTTCAGGGAGCGGGTCCAGAGCGCGATGCATTACTTCGACGACACCGGGGAGTGCCTCCTGTGCGCTATCTTAAGAAAAGAGATAGAAGAGGGTGTAAGAGTCTTAAACGACACCGAACACTTCCTCACCTTCATACCATACGCCGCGCTCTCTCCGTTCCACACATGGATTTTTCCTAAACGCCATTCGGCCGTCTTCTCATCGATAACCGAAGACGAGATTACGGACCTTGCTTTCCACCTGATGACGATACTCTCCAAGTTCTACCGTGGCCTTGACGACCCGGACTTCAACTATGTCATTAAATCAAGCCGCCCCGAAGACGACGGGAACGAGTACTGCCACTGGTACTTAAGTATCGTCCCGAGGCTCACCAAGGCCGCCGGGTTCGAGCTCGGAAGCGGCATGTACATCAATACCAGCCTCCCGGAAAAAAGCGCCGAGTTCATAAGGTCCGTCAAGGTCGAGTGACCGCTTCGCCTTTCAATCCCGCAGAAAAGGCAACCGAAATGAAAGAGCGCAGAAACCCTTTCCCGACGGTCGATATCATCATCGAGCTTAATGACGGGATCGTCCTCATAGAGAGGAAAAACCCGCCTTTTGGGTGGGCCATACCCGGCGGGTTCGTCGATTACGGGGAGAGCCTCGAAGACGCCGCCGTGAGAGAGGCGCTTGAGGAGACGTCGCTTAAAGTCAGGCTCAAGGCGCAACTCCACGCCTACTCGGACCCGTTGAGGGACCCGAGGTTCCATACCGTCTCGGTGGTCTTCGTCGCTAAGGCCGACGGGGTCCCTGAGGCCAGGGACGACGCGAAGGATCTCGGGGTCTTCACCGAAAAGGACCTCCCGGAAAATATCGCCTTCGACCACGGAAAGATTCTAAGCGACTACTTCAGGTGGAAGCGTGTTGGGTGGAAGGCGTTCGAGGGGTGAAAAATTTTATCATTTGTCAGCTTGAGAATTACCTGCAAACTTGTTGCATGTTTTATTTCGATAGATGGAGCGGTAGTCAAAAGAAGAATTTTTTTGAGGTAATCGGGTTTAAATCTAAAATCGCTAAAGTCCTGAATAATTATGGTCGAAAAGAATAGAAGATATAAGAAGATAGAAGAAAAAAGGTAGAAAAAAAACACTAACTAAATAGAACTAATAAGGTTTTTTTTATGACAAGTACAGCTTGACATAATATTTGGTCTAAGATAAATTAAAAGTATCATAATGATACTTTTCGCTTGACATAAATGTGCATTAGGATACAATCCAAAACCTCCATATGGCCAAACCCAACAAGCATCCTACTTATAATCTTGATGAGTTAAAAAGGTTATTACAAGACGAAAATACGCGATATATTACAGATAAAAGTCTCACAGATGCAACTGCTATAAATTTTTCAATAACGGAAATTATTGATACCGTTTTATCCTTAAGTGGCTCTGAATTTTACAAAACTATGCCAGCTGAAAATTCAAATTTTACTGGTCTTTGGCAGGATGTTTATAAACCTATTAGAAAAGGATTGAAGCTTTATATTAAATTACAAAAATCGTTAAAAGGTGACGGTGTAGTCATCAGTTTTAAAAAGGCATAAAAAGAGGTGTATTATGTTAAAGAAAGATGATTTGTGTCCAATATGCGGAACTGGAAAAATTTCAGAACAAGTAATTTCTAAGAATTTTAAATATAAAGGACATAAAATTACGATATCTGATTATCATGTATTTGTTTGCAATGTTTGCAAAGAAGCAATTGTGCATCCAAAAACTTTAAAAATAACAGAAAAAATATTGACTGATTATAGAAGGAAAATTGATGGGCTTCTTACTTCTGACGAAATTAAATCTATTCGCTTGAAATTAGGAAAAACTCAGGCTGAGTTAGCCACTTTACTTGATGTTGGTGAGAAAAATTTCGCACGTTATGAAAATGGTCAGGTAACACAAAGTAAAACTATGGACTGGTTACTTCGCTTGTTAAATATCGACCCTCATATACTTTCAAAAATCAAAGTAAAAGAACAAACAGACAGTGATTATATTTATTCCATGGTAAAAAAATTGTCTTTATCTATTTCCGGATGGAATAGTAAGCCGTTCAGATACCCTGAGGTATATAATAACTTTGAAGTAAATTGTGAGGAGTGCCTTAATGCAGCCTAAAAGTTTCAGAATGTCTTTCGATAATTTTAAGCTTCTGAGCATTTCTTTTGCTACTAACAAGGACTTCGACAAAGGTAAAGATGTTGAAATCAATACCGAGATTTCTTCAGCATATAAGTTTATAAAAGAAAAAAAATGTTTGAGCATAAAAATTAGAATAACTTTAAACCAAGGTAATTCTCCATTTTACTTTGATATAGAAAGCGAAGGAGTATTTACATTTCACACAAATCCTAGCAAGAGAATAATTGAAAATGTTACCTTAATAAATGGCCCAGCAATTATATTTCCTTACATCAGAGAAACTATAGCAGATCTAACTCGAAGAGCTGGTTTTCCACCTTTGCATATACAGCCAGTAAATTTTGTCGAGCTGGCACGGCAACACAAATCAACCGAGGTGGCAACTCAAAAAAAGAAAACCTTAAAGAGTTAATCTTGTCTCTGATCACATTGCTTTTTTAGCCGTTAAAAACACTATATTCCTGCCTGGGATGATTCCTTTTACCCCCCGAGTTTCTCCTTGAGTATCTTGTTCACGGCCTGGGGGTTTGCCTGTCCCTTTGTCGCTTTCATAGTCTCGCCCACGAAAAAGCCGAAGAGCTGGACATTGCCCGCCCTGTACCTGTCCACGCTCTCCGGGTTAGACTCAATCACCTTGTCTATGATCCCGGCGAGTTCCGACTCGTCCGATATCTGCGTCATGCCCCTGGCCTTCACTATACCGGCCGGGGGGTTGCCGGTCCTGTACATCTCCCCGAAGACCTCTTTGGCCATCTTGCCGCTTATGGCGCCTTTTTTTATCATCCCGATAAGCTCGGCGATGCTTGCGGGCTTCACGGCGCAGTCCCCTACATTCTTGCCGTCTTCCTTGAGGAGCCTTAAAAGCTCTCCCATGACCCAGTTCGACGATACCTTCGGCTCTCCGGTAGCCTTTACGACCTCCTCATAGTAATCGGCAAGCTCCTTTGTGGCCGTGAGGACGCCGGCGTCGTAGGCAGGGATGGAGTAATCTATGATGAAGCGCTGCCTTTTCGCCTCCGGGAGTTCCGGAAGCGTGGAGCGTGCCTCCTCGACAAGCTCGGCGCCGACATTGAGCGGAAGAAGGTCCGGCTCCGGGAAGTAGCGGTAGTCGTGGGCCTCCTCCTTGGACCTCATCGGGGCCGTGACGCCCTTTGACGAGTCGAATAGGCGGGTCTCCTGAACGACATTGCCGCCGCTCTCCACCAGGTCTATCTGCCTTTGAATCTCGTAGTCTATCGCCTCTTTAATGTACTTGAACGAGTTCATGTTCTTGAGTTCGGCCTTGGTGCCGAGCTTATCCGCGCCCATGGGTCTTATTGATACGTTGGCGTCGCAGCGGAAGCTCCCTTCCTCCATGTTGCCGTCGCATATCTCAAGGTAGACGAGTATATCGCGCAGCGCCTTAAGATACGCCACCGCCTCATCCGATGTCCTCATGTCCGGTTCGCTCACTATCTCGATAAGCGGCACGCCGGTCCTGTTGAGGTCTACGAAGCTGAAGTTGGAGTCCTCTATCCCCTCGCCGTGCAAAAGTTTGCCGGCGTCCTCCTCCATGTGAATACGGGTTATGCCTATACGCTTTCTGCCGCCGTCGATATCTATCTCAAGATGTCCGTGCTCGCTTAAAGGCTCCGTGTACTGCGATACCTGGTAGCCCTTGGGCAGATCAGGATAGAAGTAGTTCTTTCTGGCGAAGATGCTCCTGGGGTTTATCCGGCAGTGTACCGCCAGAGACATCTTGACGGCGAACTTTACCGCCTTTTTGTTCAGGACCGGCAGCACGCCCGGCATCCCGAGGCATATATGGCATACCTGGGTGTTGGGCTCCGAGCCGAACCGCGTGGAGCAGCCGCAGAAGAGCTTTGAGCCGGTCAGGAGCTGGGCGTGTACCTCAAGACCTATTACCGCTTCGTATTTCATCTGTAAAGTCCTCGTCCGATTTTTTATTACGATTGACAAAAAAACCGCTTATATCGTCTCCAGGGGATTGTTGCGTTCCTCCGGTCCGGCCTCGTTTTTGGAAGAACAATGCTCATGCTGTATCGTCCATGAAGCGCCCTTCTTTCTGTATATGCCGGTGCATTTACCCTCTTCCTCCACCAGGGGCTCTCCTGCCACGCCTATCCTGGCGGAAAAGTCGTAAGTCGCCCAAGCCGTTGCGCCTGTTACATGTACTCTTATGTCCGCAAGTCTGTATGATATGCCCACAGGGCTTCCGAGATCCAGCTGTTGCTCAAGGTCGGAAAAGGTCTTTTTCACATCCTCCATCGTTTCCCACTCGCCGTCGTTTATACCCGTGTAATCTTCGGCGTAATACTTCGAGACAGACCCAAAGTCTCTTGTCCTGGGGAAATCCGTCATGGCCCTGGCGGAACCTGTAATGAGTTTTTCAATGGCGGCTTCCTCCTGGCCAGCCCAGGCCGCGCAAACCGTCAATGCGAAAAAGCAGGCAACAAAGCAGAGCCTTGACAGGCTTTTCATAAAGAGGCCTCCCTTTTTATTGTCTCTTGTCAAAGTTTCGGCCTTCTCTTGTGCCACTCCGTGGCCTGTTCATAGGCGTAGGCGGTCTTCAAGACCGTCCCCTCATCGAGCGTCCTTCCGAGTATCTGCAGCCCTATCGGGAGCCCGTCCTTCGTAAACCCGCACGGCAGCGACATACCCGGAATCCCGGCGAGGTTACACGAGATGGTGAAGATGTCCGAGAGATACATCGTAAGCGGGTCCTCGACCCTCTCGCCGAGTTTGAAGGCGGCTGTAGGCGCGGTCGGCGTGGCTATAACGTCGCAGGACCTGAAGGCCGCGTCGAAGTCGTTCTTTATAAGGGTCCTCACCTGCGAGGCCTTCTTGTAGTAAGCGTCGTAGTACCCGGCCGAAAGCGAGTATGTGCCGAGCATGATCCTTCTCTTCACTTCTCCGCCGAACCCCTCGTCGCGCGTCTTTTTGTACATGTCCAGCAGGCCCCCGGTCTCACTGACCCTGAGCCCGTATTTCACCCCGTCGTATCTCGCGAGGTTGCTCGACGCCTCGGCGGTGGCCACAAGGTAGTATACCCCGACGGCGTACTCGGTGTGCGGAAGCGTCACCGGCACAAGCGTGGCCCCGGCCTTTTTTAGCACCTCAAGGGCCTCTTTTACCGAGTCCTCGACCTCTTTGTCCATCCCTTCTATGAAGTACTCTTTCGGGATGCCGATTTTAAGGCCATTCACCTCTGCGGTGAGGAAGGTCCTGTAGTCCGGGACTTCGGCCTTGATGGATGTAGAGTCGGAGGGGTCCCAGCCCGCGATAGCGTTGAGCATGATGGCTGAGTCGGTTACGTCCTTTGTGAAGGGCCCCGCCTGGTCGAGCGATGACGCGAAGGCTATCATGCCGAACCTCGACACCCTCCCGTAAGTGGGCTTGATCCCGACGACGCCGCAGCATGAGGCGGGCTGACGGATGGACCCGCCTGTGTCGGTGCCGACCGACGCCACGCACTCGGAGGCCGCCACCGATGCCGCCGAGCCGCCTGAGCTTCCTCCGGGGACCCGGTCCAGAGCCCACGGGTTATAGGTCGGTGAGAAGGCGGAGTTCTCGGTGGATGAGCCCATGGCGAACTCGTCCATGTTGTTTTTGCCGAGTATGACGGTCCCGGCCTCTTTTAACTTCCTTACGACCGTTGAGTCGTACGGAGGGACGAAGTTGTCGAGTATCCTTGAGGCGCAGGTGGTTTTCACGCCCTTTGTGCAGAAGATGTCCTTGACCGCTATCGGCACGCCGGTAAGAGGGGTCACGCCTTCGCCTTTAGCGATCCTTCCGTCGGCTTCTGCGGCGCGCTTGAGGGCCTCGTCGGCGGTGACTGTTATGAAAGCGTGGACCTTCTTCTCGACTTCTTCCATGCGTTTGAGGAACGCCTTTGTCACCTCTACCGAGGTCGTCTCTTTTTTCTTAAGTTTATCCGAAAGCCCGTGTATCGTTAGAGATGTTAAATCCAAGGGTCTTCTCCTTTAATTTTCTGGAGCGTTCGATCCACCGAAACAAGCTCGTAACGGTTTGCGAAGAATCTGCCGGTATAAAACCGTCGGCCTGGCTGTCGGGAAAGGTTTGACCGGGAAAGAATCCTGGAGCCTGCCGGCCGCCGGCCTGCTACAAAACCTATTCGATGATCTTCGGCACCTTAAAACACCCGCGCTCCGAGGACGGCGCGTTCCTTAAAGCCTCTTCCTGCGCCAGCGACACTGTGACGCGGTCTTCCCTGTAAACGGTCTCCGGCGGTACGGTCGTTGTCGTCGGCGGGACTCCTTCGGTATTGAGCTCCGAGAGCTTCTCAACGTAGCTTAATATCCGCTGGAGCTGGGCCGTATACAGGTCGATCTCCTTTTCCGTGAGCGCGAGCCTGGCGAGGTCCGCCACATGCAGCACGTCTTTTTTTGTTATCGACACGCTTTTACCTCATCAAAAAGATTTTTTGATTTTTTAAATTAACACACAAAAGGCGCTCTTGCAAGTCGTCTCGACCTTCAGTGCGGCACGGGGACTCCGAAGGACTCTTTCAAGCTCCGTAACATGATGAAAAAGAAGCACAATAGTGTTGACAGGCCGGTGTAATAGTGATAATTAAAAATTGTCTCAGCTATAGGTTTTTACGCTCAAGGATCTAAACCCAAAAAGGAGGTAAGGATGGCTACGGCTAAAAAACCGGCTAAGAAGAAGACGATGGCGAAAAAGACGACAGCTAAGAAGACCGCAAAGAAGTCCGGCTGCTGCCGCTAGAGCAAACATAAATAAGGGGAAGGGAGGACATGATTGATGTTCTCCCTTTTTCTTTGTTTAAGACGACAGGTCGGCTTTCTTGACATCTCGCGGTCATGAAATGTAAGATGGTCCTTCCATTCGTTAATGACGCGTTAGTGGCGGAAAAAACCGGCATGCCCTTCGTGAGAGCGGCGTGTCCACAGTTAAGGGAGCTTGAAATATGAATGCGGGTTTCATTCAGACTCACCCCAAGTTCGGCAGGATAAAGGAGAATGTCGAGGACGCGGCAAAAAAGATCAGGGCGCTGGATGCCGACCTGGTGGTCCTGCCCGAGCTCTTCTCGACCGGATACCAGTTCAGGTCAAAAGAGGAGGCTAGGAAGCTCTCCGAGGGCGTTGACGGATACGCCGCCGGGCGTCTTTCTGAAGCGGCGAAGGAAAAGAATATCCACATAGTGGCCGGGTTTGCCGAGAAGGCCGGGAAAAGAGCCTACAATTCATCTATGCTCATCGGCCCCCGCGGCGTTATCGGCGTATACAGAAAGGCGCACCTCTTCTGGGATGAAAAGAAGATATTCAGCAGGGGCGATACCGACTTCAAGGTGTACAAGGCCGGCGGCGTGAAGGTCGGCATGATGATATGTTTCGACTGGATATTCCCCGAGGTTTCAAGGACGCTCGCGCTTCAAGGGGCACAGATCATCTGTCAGCCATCAAACCTCGTTCTGCCGTACTGCCCGCAGGCGATGATAACAAGGTCGCTTGAGAACAGGGTCTTCTCCATAACCGCCAACAGGGTCGGAAGCGAAGAGCGGGTCAGGGGAAAAAGACTCAGGTTCATAGGCACGAGCCAGATAGTAGCACCCGACGGGAGCGTGCTTTACAGGGCGGCCGGCGACGGCGTGGAGGCTGCCGCCATGGAGATAAATCCCGAAGAGGCGCTGAACAAAGACATAACCCCGGTGAACAATCTGTTCAAGGACAGAAGGAGAGACCTTTTTGTCCTTTAGCGACGACGGCCTGCCGGTAAAATATCGAGCTATTCAAATGGTTTTCCCTCAATAGCATGCCCGTGGGAAGCCGGGTCAAAAGTTTCTGTATACAGTATACATTTTCTCCTTGACAAAATCTTCCAGTTGTTTTAACCTTGCGGCTATCCACAATAGCATATCGTAACAATTAGCACTTTTTTGCAAGAACCGGAGCCGCATTGTAAGAATCAGGAAGGGGTCTGATTAAAGATGCTTCTTACTTATCTGCCGATTCTCATCATGATAGGTGTCGCTTCCGCGATGGCCATAGGCGCTCTGGTTATGAGTTTCATATTCCAGCCTAGAAATCCCTATGCCTCCAAGAACTCCCCTTGGGAGTGCGGTATGGAGCCCGTGGGGGACGCCAACGAAGGCCACGTCAGAATACACTTCTTCATAATCGCCATGCTATTCGTAATATTCGATGTTGAGACACTCTTCCTCTTTCCATGGGCCGTACTCCTTACGGAAAAAAGCCTCTCCACGTTCATTTTCGTGGAGATGATCATATTTATAGTCGTCCTTGCCATTGGTCTGGTATACGCGTGGGTGAAGGGCGCGCTGGAGTGGGTCTAGGACCCTTGAGTCTCATCGGGAAAGCAGCGGAACGGGCGTCAATAAAGCAAAGGTAGCCATGTACGAACAGAAGAACCCTTTGGAAGAATCGGTCCTTTTCACCACGCTCGAGGGCGTGGCGGATATGTTAAGGAACAACCCTGTCATCAAGGCGGTAAAGCACAACCCCGTCGTGGGCGACGTCGTCAACTGGGGCCGCACCTCGGCGCTGTGGCCGATGACCTTCGGGCTGGCGTGCTGCGCCATCGAGATGATTGCCGCCGGCTGCTCCCGTTACGACACGGACAGGTTCGGGATAGTTTTCAGGCCTTCTCCGCGCCAGTCGGATGTCATGGTCGTAGCTGGCACGATGACTAAAAAGATCGCCCCGGCCGTCAAAAAGCTCTATGACCAGATGGCCGAGCCGAGGTGGGTCATAGCCCAGGGCGGGTGCGCCTCCTCGGGCGGGCCTTACAACACATACTCTGTCGTACAGGGCACCGACCTTGTCATCCCGGTCGATGTCTACATACCCGGATGCCCCCCGAGGCCTGACGCGCTGCTTTTCGGCTTCCTCCAGCTTATGGAGAAGATAAAGAAAGAGAACCCGTTCATACTTGAAGAGAGGAATATCAGGATAAGCAAATGAGCGCAGCCGTCATGAACGTAGAAGATTCCGTTCTGGTAAAGAAGGTCAAAGAGGCCTTCAGGGACCAGATACTCGACACCGTCGTCTTCAGGGGAGAGGTAACTCACCTGGTCGAGACGGCCGCCGTCAGGAACCTCTGTAATTTTCTCAGGATCGACCCTGACCTGAGGATGAACTATATAGTCGATGTCGTCGGGGCCGATTACTTCGGCGAGAACCCCAGGTTCGAGGTAGTCTACCACCTCTACTCCATACAGAAGAAGCACAGGATCAGGGTCAAGGTAAGGGTGAACGAAGGCGAGACCGTCCCCTCCGTCACCTCGATATGGCCCGGCGCGAACTGGCCCGAGAGGGAAGCCTACGACATGTTCGGGATAGTCTTCGACGGGCACCCCAACATGAAAAGGATCTACATGGCCGAAGACTGGGAGGGCTACCCGCTCCGTAAGGACTATCCGTTGAGGGGCTACAAGGACAGGTATAACCCAAACGGCGTGGAGAAAGAGCCGGAGGGCATTACTGATTAAGAAGCTGGAAATCGCCGAAAAATAAAACCTTCGAAAAAGAAAATGCCGGATAAAGAAGAGATAATAGAAACCAGACAGGTAACGATGCATATGGGGCCGCAGCACCCCTCCACACACGGGGTCCTGCACATCATCCTCAATATGCAGGGCGAGACCATCATCGATATCGAGCCGGATATCGGGTATCTCCACAGGGGCACCGAGAAGATAGCCGAGAACCTGCTCTATCACCAGTTCGTGCCTTACACCGACAGGCTCGATTACATGAGCGCCATGAGCAACAACCTGGCGTACGTGCAGGCCGTCGAGAAGCTTTTGGACATCGAGATAACGGAGAGGGCCAAGTACATAAGGGTAATAGCCGCCGAGCTTTCCAGGATGGCCGGCCATCTTCTGGCCCTCGGGGCCTGGGCCCTGGACCTCGGAGCCATGTCGATACTCCTTTACGCGATGAGAGAGCGTGAAGTCGTCCTCGACATCTTCGAGATGTTATGCGGGGCGCGGATGACGCTCTCATATATGAGGGTCGGCGGGGTAAGGTATGACTTCACCCCCCAGTGCAAAGAGGCGGTCGAAAGGATGCTGGATATCTTCCCCTCAAGGTTCGACGAATACGAAAGACTGCTGATCGGCAACAGGATCTGGATCCAGAGGAACAAGGGTGTAGGCGTGATATCGGCCGAAGAAGCGATAAGCCTCGGTTTAAGCGGCCCGGCCCTGAGGGCGAGCGGCGTTAAGTGGGACATAAGGAAGGACGAGCCGTACCTTGTATATGACAGGTTCGATTTCGATGTGCCTACAGGGGAGAACGGCGACTGTTTCGACCGCTACAACATGAGGTTCGAAGAGATAAAGCAGTCGATGCGCATCATAAAGCAGGCATTGCAAGACCTGCCGGACGGCCCGTTCAATGTCGCTATGCCGGAGATAGTCCCGCCGCCAAAACCGGATGTCTACAAGAACATGGAAGCCCTAATCCACCATTTCAAATACGTATCACAGGGCTTCAAGGTACCCAGGGGAGAGGTCTACTCGTCGATCGAGGCCCCCAAGGGCGAACTGGGCGTTTATATAGTAAGCGACGGCTCTGAAAAACCGTACAGGCTTAAACTGAGGGTGCCGACCTTCATGAACCTCCAGAGCGTAAGGACGATGTCAAGGGGCAGGTACCTTGCCGACGTCATAGCCATAATATCGAGTCTTGACCCGGTCTTCGGAGAGTGCGACAAGTAAGCGCCAAAGTACAAAATACAAAAAGGCAGCACAGTAAATATATGCTCTCGGATAAAGCGAAAAAAGAGATAGAGGCGGCTCTAAAAAAGTACCCTAACAAGAGGTCCGCTGTTATGGACGCCTTGAGGATCGCCCAGCATGACCGCGGCGGCCATCTTGAGCGCTCTGACATGGAAGATGTCGCCGCGATGCTTGAGATGAACCCCGTTGAGGTGAACGCGGCGGCGGCCTTCTATACGATGTACAACATCCGCAAACCCGTGGGCAAATACCATGTACAGGTATGCCGTAACATCTCATGCTCGCTTCTGGGCGCCGAGCATATCATCAAGTACATGGAAAAGTCCCTGAACATAAAGACGGGAGAGACGACCCCGGACAACAGGTTCACGCTCTCTACGGTGGAGTGTCTCGGCTCTTGCGGGACCGCCCCGATGATGCAGATAAACGACGATTATTTCGAGAACCTGACGGAACAGAAGGTAGACGAGATAATTAAGAAGCTCGTATAGCGAAAGTGAACGGCCGTCGCACCTGGCTTTCTGAGGGCGCGCCGGAAAATAGAAGGCTCAGCGGACTATAATCGGAAATGGAAAAGATCCTCTTAAAAAACATAGACAAGCCCGGATCCCACAAGCTTGATAACTATGTCAGGAACGGCGGGTACAAGGCTTTCGCCGAGGCCCTCAAGCTCAAGCCCGATAACATCATCCAGATGGTGAAGGACTCGGGGTTAAGGGGAAGAGGTGGGGCGGGTTTCTCAACGGGCCTCAAGTGGAGTTTCATACCCAAGGACCCGACGATCCCGAAGTACCTCTGCTGCAACGCCGATGAGGGCGAGCCGGGCACTTATAAGGACCGGGCGATAATAGACAACGACCCGCATCTCCTTTTAGAGGGGATGATGTTAACATGTTACGCCATCGGGGCTGCCAACGCCTACATATATATAAGGGGCGAGTTTGTTTTCGGCGCCAACAGGCTTGATGAGGCGATAAAGGAGGCCTACGCCAAAGGCTATCTCGGCAAAAACATCCTCGGAAGCGGCTTCAACCTCGACATGCATATCCACAGGGGCTTCGGCGCGTATATCTGCGGCGAGGAGACCGCCCTGCTTGAATCTATCGAAGGCTACAGGGCCCAGCCCAGGAAGAAGCCTCCTTTCCCGGCGCTCGCGGGCCTGTACGGCAAGCCCACCGTCATAAACAACGTCGAGACGCTAGCGTGCATCCCGGCGATAATCGAGAAGGGGCCCAAGTGGTTCTCATCCATAGGGCCAGAGAAGAGCCCCGGGCCGAAGATCTACGGCGTGAGCGGACATGTTAAAAAACCCGGGCTCTACGAGCTTCCGATGGGCACAACATTAAGAGACCTCATATTCAACCACTGCGGCGGGATGCTCAGGGAAGACAGGGCCCTCAAGGCCGTTATCCCCGGGGGCGTGAGCGCGCCGTTGTTGACGCCCAAAGACCTCGACACGCCGCTTGATTTCGATTCCCTTGCGGCAAAGGGCAGCATGCTCGGCTCCGGAGCGGTCATTGTGATGGACGAGTCGACCTGCATGGTCAAGGCCGCTTTCATAACGAACAGGTTCTTCAGCCATGAGTCATGCGGCAAATGCACCCCGTGCCGCGACGGCACGCCATGGCTCACCAAGGTCCTCAAACGACTCGAGCACGGAGAGGGCCGTCCCGGTGACATAGATCTCATTGAGAGCTTATGCGGCAACATATTCGGCCGCACCTTCTGTCCGCTGGGCGACGGCGCGGTGATGGCCTTAAGGGGTGCGCTTAAGAACTTCAGGGAAGAGTTCCAGTACCACATAGACCATAAAAAATGCATGGCTTCATAAGACAAACCCGGACAAGTGAATTGACGACATGGCAACAATAAAGATAAACGGAAAAGAGATCACGGTAGAGGACAACACCCTCATACTGGACGCGGCACGGAAGGCCGGCTACGAGATACCGACCTTCTGCTACCAGGCCGACCTGATGGGCATAGGCTCGTGCAGGATGTGTCTGGTGGAGATCGAAGGCCAGAGAAAGCTCCAGCCTTCCTGCATAACCCCCGTGCTCCACGGGATGTCCATCAATACCGACAGCTCCACGGTCGCTTCCGCCAGGGCCGGGGTCCTTGAGTTCCTGCTCGCAAACCACGCGCTGGACTGCCCGGTGTGCGACAAGGGCGGCGAGTGCGAGCTGCAGGACATGGTTCACAAGTACGGCCCCCGCACGGGCAGACACGCCGAGCCCAAGTTCAAGTTCCATGAAAAGGACTATGTCTTAAGCCAGGTCATCATAAAGAACTCTAACCGCTGCGTCCAGTGCATGAAGTGCGTCAGGGTCTGCAGGGAGGTAGTCGGCAGGAATGTGCTCGGGGCGCTCGGAAGGGGAGACCACCAGGAGCCCACGAGTTTCAACAGGACCTTTTTGGACTGTGACATGGACGGCAACTGCATAGAGGTATGCCCGGTCGGATGCTTCATGAGGCTCCCTTACAGGTACAAGAGCAGGCCATGGGACCTGAAAGGCGCCGACACCATCTGTCCGTATTGCGCCACAGGTTGCAGGATGGTCATCGAGGAGAGGGACGGGCAACTGCTCCGTGCCAGGGCACAACTCGGGGTCGGTCTTAACAGCGAAACGCTGTGCGCGAGAGGCAGGTTCGGCTGCGACTTCGTAAACAGCGCCGAAAGGATAACGAAGCCCCTTATAAGGCATCAGGCGGCGACCTGGGCTGAGGCCCTTGCCTCCGTAAAAGACGGTTTTTCCGGGAAGGAAGGCAAACACATCGGCGGAGTAGCCGCGGCCACGCTTACCAACGAGGAGCTGTATCTATTCCAGAAGCTTATGCGGACCGTATTCGGTAGCCCCAACATCGATTCAAGCTCAAGGTGGAATTCCGATGCCGCCTCGGCGTTCATCCACGCCGCCTCGATGAACGAAGGCGGCGTGTCGATATTCGACTGCATGGAGGCCGACACCGTCCTTATAATAGGCAGCCACATCTCGGATGAGAACCCGGTATCCGAATACATCGTAAGACGTATCTCGTCCAACAGGAGGATGAACCTCATAATAGCCTCACCGAGGGCGATGAAGCTCGACAGCTCCGCCAATGTCAAGCTCAGACACCTCCCGGCTGCTGAAAAGGCGGTGCTTGACGCGATAACCCTGGTCATAAACGCTGGAAAGCTTTCAGAGGCCGAGAAGCTCAAGGCGATAAAAGACTCAAAGATGGTAGACCTTCTGACAGCGGCCGGCGTGGGCGTTGACGAGATAACCGATATAGCGAAGAGACTCAGCGCTTCGCAGTCCGTGGCGATAGTAGCCGGCACCGAGTTCTTAAGGTTCCCCGACGGGACATCGGGACTAGCGCTCCTGAAGGATGTTTTGAAGAACCTCGGCAAGAAGGTCACCGTTATGCCGACCCTCGACAGGTGTAACCAGAGGGGCGCCTGGGAGATGGGAGTCCACCCGTCGTTCGGCCCCGGCTACGCAACGGCTGAAAAGGGTATGGACACGGAAGCCCTGCTTGAGGCCGCCATGAGGGGAGAGATAGACGCCCTTTACGTGGTCGGGGAGGATATAATATCCGATTATCCCGACAGGGAGTTCGCCAGAACGGCGCTTTCAAAGGTCAGGTTCCTCGTGGTCCAGGACATATTCATGTCCGAGACCGCCAAGCTGGCGCATGTGATCCTTCCGGGCGCAAGTTTCAGCGAAAAGGAAGGGATGTTCACCAATCAGGAGGGCAGGGCCCAGAGTATAAGGAAGCTCCTCGCGCTGCCCGGCAAGGCCAAACGCGATCTTGACATCATAAGGGCCGTAGGGGAGTTGTTCGACGGTTCGTTCGGGCCCAAGAACGCCGTACTCGTCCTCGATGAGATAAGACAAGTAAACCCGATGTACTCTGACGTCAGCCTCCTCTTCAACAACAAGAAGAACAGCGACAACCGGCTCGACAACAGGGCGGCCCTCGTGAAATGCGCGGCTGGCGTTCTTCCGGCCGCCGGGGAGTTTGCCTCAAAGGCCGTTTCAAGCAGAATGGAAGAACACTCCTTCGCGCTCGTGACAGGGAGCCATCTTTTTCATCTCGGTAGGTTCTCAAGAAAATCCGAGACGCTTTTGGGCCTTATAAAGGGCGCGACCGTGGAGATATGCGAAGACGATGCCGCCAGGCTCGGCTTCGTAAGCGGAGAAAAGGTAAAGGTTAAAGGGAAGAACCACGAGGTCCTTGCGACCCTCAAAACGAGCACAGGCTCAAAAAGCCGGGTCGCCTTCATACCCGAGTCCTTCGAAGACGCCGAGGTAAACAGGTTTTTCAGAAGGGGTGAAGGCGTGCCAAGGGTCAGCATAACAAGGGCCAATCAATAGGCAGGCACACGCCGCTCGTACAGAGCGCCTGCACTAAACAAGGCGGAGGTAGATCATGGTAGATCCGAAATTGCTCAGAGAGACCCCCTTTTTTCACGACCTCACCGATAAAGAGGTCGAGACGATCGCGACCGTCGTCAAGAAAAAGGACTTCAAGACCGGCGATACGATATTCAAGGAGAGCGAGGACGGCCATTCGCTCTATGTCATCAGGAGGGGCGAGGTAAAGGCCTGCAAGACCGCCCCGGACGGAGAGCTCTTCACGCTCACCATCATGAAGGACGGAGAGATATTCGGCGAGATGAGTTTTCTTGACGGAAGGCCCCGCTCAGCGACGATCGTGGCCGTGTCTGACCTTGAGACCTATGTGATAGAGAAGGCTGATTTTGAGACGCTGGTCGACGGAAACCCGAGGATCATCTACAAGCTCCTCAAAAACATCGTCTTCACCATACATTCGATAGTGCGCGGCATGAACTCAAGGTATCTGGAGATGATAAACTATATGTGGGGCAGAAAAAGATAGAGGGACTCATCGCGCTTTTAACGAAAAAACAGCTTCATACGACATAAATGATGATACCGGATATATCAACCGTATTGGAAGTAGTTCTGATAGCCGTCAAAGTGGTGGTGGTGACCATGATCCTTTTCGGTCTGCCGCTGCCGCTTACCTGGCTTGAGAGGAAGGTCGCCGGCCACATCCAGGTAAGGCTCGGCCCCTGGAGGGTGGGCCCTCATGGGCTGCTGCAGCCTTTCGCGGACATGATAAAGCTCCTGATGAAAGAGGACATCGTCCCGGACAGGGCGGATAAGTTCCTCTTCACGATAGCGCCGCTTCTGGCGATGGTCCCGGCGTTCGCCGTCTTTGTCGCCATTCCGTTCGGCGAAAACATCATGCTTCCGGTGATAAACAAAGAGGTCTCGCTCTATATCGCCGACATGAACGTCGGGATACTCTACATACTCGCGATCTCCGGTCTCGGCATCTACGGGATAATACTCGGCGGCTGGGCCTCGAACAGCAAGTACTCGCTCATAGGGGGACTCAGGTCTTCCGCCCAGATGATAAGCTACGAGATTTCCATTAGCTTCGCCGCCATCGGCGTGGTCATGCTCTCCAATTCGTTAAGCCTGGTCGAGATAGTAAAAAGCCAGGGCGGCAGCCTGCTGCACTGGAACTTCTTCTATCTTCCGGTGGGCCCCGTCTGGTGCGCGATATTCATCATCGGCTCGCTGGCCGAGATAAACCGTATCCCCTTCGATTTGCCTGAAGACGAGGGAACGCTCGGCGCCGGCTTCCATACCGAGTACAGCGGAATGAAATTCGCCCTGTTCATGCTCGCCGAGTATGTCGCGATGGTATCGGTATCGGTACTTACGGTAATACTCTTTTTCGGCGGGTGGAACTCGCCTCTGCCGGTCCCGCTGCCGATCCCGCCGATCTTCTGGTTCGTGGCCAAGGTGGTCTTCTTCATATACTTCTTCATGTGGGTCAGGTTCACTCTGCCCAGGTACAGGTATGACCAGCTCATGACAATAGGCTGGAAGATACTGATCCCGGTATCACTTGTAACCATACTTATCACAGGATTCATGAGAATATGAGCGATAAAAAGGGCGGCATAGACATACTGGACCTCATAAAGAAAGTCCTTTTTACCGACTTCGTAAAGGGCTTGAGGATTACGCTCGGGTACAATGTCTCCAAGTCCATCACGCACAGGTACCCGGATGAGGAGAAGTGGATCCCCTACAGGCGGTTCAGGGGCGTTCATACCCTTAACAGGGATGAACACGGCAGGGAGCTCTGTGTCGCCTGCGAGTTGTGCGTAAAGGCCTGCCCGACCTCGTGCATAACGGTAGTCCCGATGGAGGACGACACCGGTAGAGGTATCGCCGACAGGGTCGCCAAGATTTGGAAGGTAAACCTCGTGAGGTGCCTGTACTGCGGCTACTGCGAGGACGCCTGCCCGACAAGGGCAGTAAGGCTCGGCAGGGAATACGAGCTTGCCTGCGCCGATTTTAAGTGTACGGTAAGGAACAGGGAGGAGCTTCTTCTTCCGCAGCCAGTCCCGGAGAGCATCGAAGGCGGGCTTGTTGCCAAGGCGAAGTTCGAAAGGTCCCTTTCAGGCATAAAGGTAACGGCTGATCTCAGCGCTACGAAGAAGAGGGCCTGGTAAAAATTTAAAGTTCGGGAGCCGGGGCGCGGTACTGAGATCGCCCGGGAAAACAGAGATGGAACAGTTATTCTTTTACATATTCGCCCTTGTGGCCGTTGTGTCGGCCGTTCTTGTCGTCTCCGTGAGGAACGCCGTACACAGCGCTTTTTACCTTATCATCTGCCTGCTGCAGGTAGCGGCGCTCTTTATCCTCTTGAGGTCTCCGTTCCTGGCGGCCGTACAGGTCTTCATATATGTCGGCGCGGTCATGGTCCTGTTCCTGTTCGCCGTGATGGTGCTGGATATCGGCAAGGAGAAGACAAAGGAGTTTATCCACAGCCAATGGCTGCCGGCGGTGGGTGTGATCATCGCGCTCTTTGTAATGATAGGCTACATGATAAAGAGGGGTAAGCTTTCCGCGTCTCTCGGGATATACAACGAGGCCGCTCTTGCGAAGAACACCGAGGTGATAGGAAAAACCCTCTTCACACAGTACATATTCCCGTTCGAGGTCGTCTCGCTCCTGCTGCTCGTAGCCCTTATAGGCGCTATAGTGCTGGTCATGAAGGATAAGGGCAGGGCGCGCAAAAATAACGGGGCCGGTTCGTAAGGCGCTGCGGCCACAGTGGCCTGAAGTGAACGCACAGCGGGCGTAAAGCCCTTTTGTGATCAGACCGTTAAAAATAAAAAAACGGGCGGTTGATTTAAAGACATGCTGACAATATTTCATTATCTCATATTAAGCTTCCTGCTCTTCTCCATAGGCGTGGCCGGGGTGTTACTCCGCCGGAACATCATCATAGTGCTCATGTCACTGGAGTTGATATTCAATTCCGTTAATATAAGCCTGGCGGCTTTCTCGTACTACCTGCAATCGCTCAACGGCACGGTCTTTGTCATATTCAACATCACCGTCGCCGCCGCGGAGGTGGCCATAGGGCTGGCGATACTGGTCAGCGTCTACAGGGTCAGAAAGACTGTAAATGTCGAAGATCTCGATGAGATGAGGTACTGATGGATATCTGGGCACTGTTGGTCATACCGCTGATCGTAAGCGTCTTTATAGCGCTTGTAACGCGGAAAAATGAAGAGCTGAGTTCTTATCTTTCGATAGGGGCGGTCGTCATTGGCTTTTTAATCGTGCTCCCCTATCTTCTGAAGCTCCCGGGCGACCCGCACATGCACCCGATCGAGCAGGCCTTCACCTGGATAAGCATCAAGGGCCTCAAAATCGAGATGGGAACCCTGATAGACCCGCTGAGCATAATCATGCTCTTCGTAGTGACCTTCGTAGGCTCCCTCATACACATTTACTCAAAGGGCTACATGCACGGGGACCCGGGCTACTCAAGGTTCTTCGCGTGCCTTTCTCTCTTTATCTTCTCGATGCTCGGCATCGTCCTTTCGAACAACCTTATCATGATATTCGTCTTCTGGGAGCTTGTCGGCCTCGCGTCGTATCTTTTGATCGGGTACTACTTCGAGAAGCCTTCGGCGGCTGACGCCGCCAAGAAGGCGTTCCTCGTGAACCGTATCGGGGACTTCGGGTTCATCCTCGGCATATTCGTGATATATTACGCCACGGGCACATTCAACTTCATAGAGGTGGAGCACCACATAGCGGCGGGCCATGTCTCTTCTGGCACGCTGACCCTCGCGGCCCTCCTTATATTCTGCGGGGCGGTCGGCAAATCCGCTCAGTTCCCTCTGCATGTATGGCTCCCGGACGCCATGGAAGGCCCGACCCCGGTCTCCGCCCTCATACACGCCGCAACGATGGTCGCGGCCGGCGTCTACATGCTCGCCAGGACATCGTTTTTATACGCAGCCGCGCCCGACGCGATGGTGATAGTCGCCTACATCGGCGGCTTTACGGCCCTCATGGCGGCACTCATCGCGCTCGCGCAGTCGGACATCAAGCGCATCATAGCGTTCTCCACATTGAGTTCACTCGGCTACATGGTGCTCGCCATAGGCGTAGGTGGCACCGGGGCCGGTATGTTCTACCTTATGACCCACGCGTTCTTCAAGGCGCTTCTGTTCCTCGGGGCCGGCAGCGTCATACACGCCTGCCACACCAACGAGATCTGGGAGATGGGCCAGCTGTACCCGAAGATGAAGACTACTGCCGTGACCTTCTTTTTGGGCAGCCTTGCGATGATGGGAGTATTCCCGTTCAGCGGCTTCTGGTCTAAAGACGAGATACTTTCGGCCACCTTCCAGTCCGGCAACTATTTCCTCTTCGCGATGGGCATACTTACGGCCTTTATAACGGCAGTCTTCATTTCCAAGCTGGTCGTCGTGACCTTCTTCGGCGATAAAAAATACCACGGGCACCCGCACGAGTCCCCGAAGGTCATGACAATACCGCTGATAATACTCTCGGTATTCGCCGTGGTGGCAGGCTTCGCGGGGTTTCCGGGCCTTGAGCCCAACTTCGGCACATTCGTGCACACGGCCGGCGCCGCGCTCGGCGAACACGGCGCGCACGCCGAGCACCACTTCAACTTCATGGTAGCCTCTCTGTCGACGATCGCGGTACTCGGCGGCATACTCCTCGGATGGTCAATCTACTCCAGGAAAGGCATGAAGTCCGACGTGATGGCCGAGCGCCTGCCGTTCACCTACAAGTTCCTTGAGAACAGATTCTACATAGACCATATCTACGACACCTACTTCGTGGCCTGGATATACAACGGCCTGGCAAAAATATTGAACTATATCGAAGTAAACATAATCATCATCTTCATCATAAACGGGTCGGCGTACACGGTCAGGCAGATCGGCAAGGGGTTACGGCTCACCACGACCGGTCAGCTCCAGAACTACGCGTTCGTCATGGTCGGCGGGGTGCTCGTCCTGATGATAATTTTCGCAGCAATACTCTAAAAAGAGGTCAGACAGTGGAAGGTTTCCCGATAATATCAGCCATAATAGCGGCGCCGCTCGTCGCAGTCATCATACTGCTTTTCCTGAAGGACGAGATGCTCTGGCTTGTGAGGGCGATATCCGTCGCGACCACGTCGTTGTGCCTCGTGCTCTCGTTGTATATGCTCTGGGCCTACGACAAGGCCAAGGGAGGCTACCAGTTCGTTGAGCGCATCGAGTGGGTGAAGTCACTCGGCATATCCTACTATGTGGGTGTCGACGGGATCAGTATCGCCATGATAGTGCTCACCTCGTTCGTCATCTTCACCGGCGTGTTCGTCTCATGGGTAGGCGTTAAGCAGAGGGTGAGGGAACACTATATATTCCTCCTGCTGCTGGTCGCCGGCGTCTTCGGCGTGTTCGTCTCGCTCGATCTTCTTTTCTTCTACCTCTTCTACGAGCTCGCGGTCATCCCGATGTACCCGCTCATCGGGATATGGGGAAGCGCCAACAGGGAGTACGCCACCATGAAGCTTACGCTGTATCTGAGCTTCGGCGCGGTCTTCGCTCTCCTTGGGATACTGTCACTTTATTTCGTGGCGGGAGCGCAGTCCGGCGTCTACACCTTTGACATGCTGGCCATAGGCAAGCTTTCGCTTGAGAGGAGCTACCAGATAAAGGTCTTCCTGCCGCTCCTCTTCGGTTTCGGCGTCCTGGTGCCGCTTGCGCCTTTCCATTCGTGGTCGCCCATAGGACACGCGGCGGCCCCGTCGGCCGTCAGTATGCTCCACGCAGGGGTCCTTATGAAGCTCGGGGCGTATGGGATCCTCCGTATAGCGATGGGTATGCTTCCGGCGGGGGCCCAGTTCTGGATGCCGTATGTGGCGGTACTGTGCCTCATAAACATCTTCTACGGCGGTCTGGTGGCCATGAGCAGGAAGGACATGAAGTTCATGATCGGCTATTCCTCCTCAAGCCACATGGGATACGTTTTGCTGGGGCTTGCTACCCTCAATTATATAGGCGTCAACGGAGCGGTGCTCCTCATGTTCGCCCACGGCATAATGACGGCCCTCGCGTTCTCTCTCATCGGGTTCATATACGACCAGGCCCACACCCGCATGATGTATGATTTCTCCGGCCTTGCTAAAAAGCTCCCGTTCGTCGCGGTAGCGTTCGCCATAATGGGCTTCGCGTCAAGCGGTCTGCCGGGCCTGGCGAACTTCGTGGCTGAGCTCATGGTATTCATAGGCGCGTTCAAGGACTATCCTTTCCAGGTCGTAATAGCCGTCTTCGGCATTATTGTGACGGCTACATACATGCTCAGGTGCATAAGGGATGTTTTCTTCCGGGAGCCGCAGGACAAGTGGGATGGTCTCAAGGACGCCACTACCTTCGTGGAGAGGCTTCCGTTCGTCATCCTCATAGCGGTCCTCCTGGTGGTAGGCTTTTACCCCTCGATAATAGTGGATATTATAAACACCGGCGTGGTGCCGCTCGTTGACAAGATAAACGCGGTGCCGCACGGTTAATACGGTGACCCAAAACCGTTACTTATGAGAGGCTTTTAAACATGCAGATGAACCTTCACTTGATGACACCCGAATTCGTGATGCTGGGGACCGCGTTCCTCCTCCTTATACTTGAGCTTTTTTTGTACAAGGGATCGAGGATGGTCACCGGCGTTATTGGGATCATCGGTACCTGTATCGCCGGTTACACGCTTATCGGCGCGGAGACAGGCAAGGCCGTCGGAGGTCTTTTCCTGCAGGACACGGTCTCGATATTCTTCAAATGGCTCTTCCTCGTTATAACGGTCCTTATCCTGTATCTCGTCATGATGTACGAGGATAAGATAAAGAACTGGAGGGGGGAGTTCTACGCGCTGATACTCTTTTCCATCAGCGGCATGATGTTCCTCTCATCCATCACGGACTTCATCGGCTTCTATGTCTCCCTTGAGTTCGTGGCGGTATGTCTCTATGTGCTCGCCGCCTTCACTAACGACAACCCGCTTACGGTCGAGGCCGGGCTTAAGTACCTTGTCACGGGCGCTCTCGCCTCCGGCTTTCTGGTCTACGGCATCAGCTTTATCTATGGGGCATCCGGCGCCACAGGTTTCGTCGAAGTCGCTCACTCGCTCAAGTCGGTTGACGGCAACGGCTTTTTGATCATCGGCATCACGCTCCTGGTGATAGGCCTTACCTTCAAGATATCCTCGATACCGTTCCACGTATGGGCCCCGGACGTCTATCAGGGCGCTCCGACGCCGGTTACGGCGCTCCTTGCAGCCGCGTCCAAGTCGGCAGGCTTCATCGTTATCATGCGTATACTCTTTACCGGGCTTATCGGAGTGAAAGCCGAGTGGATAATACTGGTATCCATAATATCCGGGGCATCGCTTTTGTTCGGGAACCTCGCGGCCATGCCGCAGAAGGACATCAAGAGACTTATCGCGTACGCCGGCATCGGCTCGGCCGGGTATCTTCTGATGGCCGTTGCGGCCGCCTCTGCCCTCGGGGCCGGCGCGATAATGTTCTATCTCCTGACCTATGTCTTCTCAATACTCGGAAGCTTCATAGCGATAGTGGCCTTCAACAACGCCGAAGGCTCCGACCTGATAGAGTCTTACGCGGGGCTCAGCAGGCGCTCTCCGCTTCTTGCGGCGACACTCTTTATCGGCCTTCTTTCGATAGCCGGTATCCCTCCGCTCGGCGGCTTTATCGCCAAGTTCTACATCATAGCCGCCGCCGTTAAGGAAGGGCTCTGGGCGCTGGCGGTAATAGGCGTGGTCATGGCGGTAGTAGCGATGTACTACTTCTTGCTGGTCGTAAAGAGCATGTACCTGAGGCCCCCGAAGAACACGGAGCCTATCAAGGTAGATATCACGACGCGCGCGCTCCTGTATTTCATAAACGCCGTGACGATATTTCTGGGCCTGTACCCCGGCCCCATTACTGACTGGGTCATGGATATAGCCAAGGTATTATTCTAGCGATACGGTAAAAGAGCCGCCGGTATGAACCACCCCGCAAGCCTTGCTAGCGGGTTATCCGAAGGGAAATCTGTTTTTATATACGCGGCAAGCTTCGGGGAATTCAACCCGAAGGAAATACTAAAACACTAAACTAACAAATGAGATAAGGACTATGGCTGGACACGGACATAACCACCATGAAGAGGAAGGGGTCATAACAGGCAAGGTAGTAGTAAGCGACCTCCTGCAGGCATGCCCGCAGGCCGAGGCTGTTCTCATCAAGCACCTCGGTAAAAAGGCTATCATCGTTCCCGGCGCGAAGACCGAAACGATAGAATTCCTCTGCGCCATGAACGACTACCACGAATACATCCTTGTCGCCGAGCTCAACGAGGTTTGCAAACAGGCCCCGTCGAAAGTAGGCCATTTCTAAGCTACCTTTTTCCGAGATTTATCCCTTCAAGTTCGGGTAATATGGACAACGCCCAGAAAAACACCCCTTCGGCTGAAAAGCGTCAAGTATTCCTTTCGCCTGCCAAGGTCAACCTCTTCCTGAAGGTCCTGTCAAAGAGGCCCGATGGCTACCACGAGATACGCTCTCTCATGCAGCCGGTCTCTCTTTACGACGAGGTCACGATAGAGGTGGTACAAGGGGACGGGATCTTTGTGTCCTCCGACCACGCCGGGGTTCCCGGTGGAAGGGATAACCTCGCTTACAGGGCCGCGGAGCGGCTGCTAGATGCAGTAGGGGTTAAAAGAAAAGTCTCGATATCCATAGGGAAAAAGATACCTGTTGGAGCCGGTCTCGGGGGAGGAAGCTCTGATGCCGCAACGGTCCTCATGGGACTGAATTCGCTTCTCGGCTGCCAAATCGACGACAAAAGACTGATGGGACTCGGCGCCGGGATCGGTTCTGATGTGCCCTTTTTTATCCTGAAAGGCCCAGCGCTGGCATCCGGCAGGGGCGAGATACTTAAAAGGGTCAAACTCCCGCGTTATAATTATGTGTTGGTAAACCCCGGCTTCCATGTATCGACAGCCTGGGCTTATAATAATTTGGACTTGACAAAAAAGACGGAAGATAATATCTTAATATATTCTGAAGAGCACCTTGACTCAGATCGCAATATAAGGGATTTTCTTTATAACGACCTCGAGGCCGTTACCGCGGTAAGGTATCCTGAGATAACGGCTATCAAGAGAGCGCTTGTCGAAGAGGGGGCTCAGGGCTCACTTATGTCCGGAAGCGGCCCTACCGTCTTCGGTGTTTTTCAGGATGCCGGGAACGCGGAAGCGGCCTTTGAAAGATTAAAAGTGACCCTCGATAGGGCTTTTTCCGTCTTTTTGGCGCACGGACTCTGAAAACTCCGGTATTGGCAGCGACAGTGCGGTAATAGGGGTTTGTTAAGGTTATGTAAGCGTCTCAAGAAAATTTTTGGGGCGTCGCCAAGCGGTAAGGCACGGGGTTTTGATCCCCGCACCCGGAGGTTCGAATCCTCCCGCCCCAGCCAAAATAATAAATTTTAAGTCCGGTCGCGGAAGCAAGTAATTTAGAGTAAGAGAAGGCATATGGACAAGATAAAGGTTTTTTCCGGTAACGCAAACAGGCCGCTCGCCCTCGAGATATGCGATACTCTCGGCACAACTCTCGGAAAATCAGAGGTTAAAAGCTTCAGCGACGGAGAAGTATATGTTGACATACAGGAGAGCGTAAGGGGGGTAGAGGTCTATGTGGTGCAGTCTACCTGTATCCCATGCAATAATAACCTTATGGAGCTCCTTATAATGCTCGATGCCTTCAAGAGGGCTTCGGCAGTATCCGTAACGGCCGTTATACCGTATTACGGGTACGCGAGGCAGGACAGGAAGGTAGCGCCGAGGACGCCGATATCGGCCAAGCTGGTGGCCGACCTCATAACCGTGGCCGGCGCCACGAGGGTAGTATGCGTGGACCTTCACGCGGGCCAGATACAGGGCTTTTTCAATATCCCGGTCGACCACCTCTACGCAACCCCAGTGCTACTCAAGTATATAAAGGATAACTTCAACGACGATATAGTCATAGTCTCCCCCGACGCCGGAGGCGTTGAGAGGGCCAGGGCCTTTGCAAAGAGGCTTGAAGCCAGTCTCGCAATAATAGACAAGAGACGTCCGGCCCCGAACGTATCCGAGGTCATGAACATCATAGGCGATGTGCAGGGGAAGACGGCCATAATCCTTGACGACATGATAGACACCGCCGGCACCCTTACACAGGCCGCTGTGGCGGTTAAAAACCACGGCGCAAAGCAGATATTCGCGTGCTCGACCCACGCGGTCCTCTCCGGCCCGGCCATCGAGAGGATAGAGAAGTCCCCGATCCAGCAGGTCGTCGTCACCAACACCATACCCGAGAGGGAAGGCGCCAGGTCTGCCAAGATCAAGAGGCTTTCAGTCGGGCCGCTTCTTGGCGAGGCTATAAAGAGGATACACTACGGAGAGTCCGTAAGTTCGCTTTTTGTTTGACAGAAGCTCATAAAATTTAGTGAAACTACTGGAGGAAAAGAGTCATGGAACAGATAAATCTATCAGCCCAGCCGAGGCAGACCAGGGGCAAATGCGCCGCCGGCAGGCTTCGTAGAACCGGCTCGGTGCCCGCGGTCCTTTACGGACAGGGGATAAAAGGCGCCATTACGCTGGCCTTGAGCAACAAGGAGCTTGAGAAGGTTCTCCATACCGCCGCCGGCGGAAACGTGCTGGTGAACCTCTCTCTCGAAGGCGACAAGGCGCGTATGGTGATGTTCAAGGAAGTCTCCCGCCATCCGCTCAGAGGTTCTTTGCAGCATGTGGACTTCGTAGAGATACGGATGGACCACAAGATAACCGTCGATGTCCCGGTGCACCTGACAGGAAAGGCCGAGGGCCTTGCCTTCGGAGGCATAATCCAGCAGGAGCACAGGACGGTGAAGGTAGAGTGTCTTCCGACGCAGATACCCGACAGCGTCGATCTTGACATCACGAAGCTCGGTGTAGGCCAATCGCTGCACGCCTCGGATATAGTGCTCGCTGAAGGGCTGACGGTCCTTGACGAGCCCGGTACGACCATCGTATCGATAGTCGCTCCGACGGCCGAAGTCGCGCCTAAGACCGCTGAAGAGGTCGCGGCTGAGCTCGCAAAGAGCTTCGCTGAGAAGGAAGAGGAGACCAAGGAGGAGTAAGTCCACCCTTGCGCTCCCCGGCCTTAATCTCTCTTAGGGTCTAATTCCCCGCAGCTTGTTGCGGCCTTTTGAAATAAATGTCCTTAGGATACCCCGCGGCTTGCCGCAGGGAGGTTCATTTCAGCGGGGAATCCCAGTCTGTAAAGGCGGGGGATGAGAGCCGACTCCGCCGGCTCCTGTGTCACGGGACGAGCGCAGCTCGTAGCTTAAAGTACCACGGCTGTAATGTAAAGCGCGGGTATCTATAAAAACCGTTTTTACAGCGGCGTTTTTTTACCGGCCGCCTGAAATACGACTTCAGGGGAAAGTTTTTTTGCTTCTCATTGTTGGATTAGGCAATCCGGGGCCTGCTTACGAGGTTACCAGGCATAACGTCGGCTTCATGCTTGTAGACAGGCTCTCGGATAGCTGCTCCATTACTTTTGAGAGGGCTCCCTGCGCGTTGTGGGGCAGAGGCAGGGTCTTCGCCAGGGACGCTGTCCTTATTAAGCCTCAGACCTACATGAACCTGAGCGGAAGGGCGGTCGCCGAGTTCAGAGACGCCTTTTCCGTCGATATCGGATCGATAATAGTAGCCTATGACGACTGCGATCTCCCGTTAGGAAGGATCAGGATAAGGAAAGACGGAGGGAGCGGCGGACACAGGGGCATAAATTCCATCATAGAGCATACCGGCAGCAAGGATTTCCCTAGGATAAGACTGGGCATAGGCAGACCCCTGGACGGCAATATAGTGGATTACGTGCTTACGCCTTTCTCCGATGAAGAGACCGACACGCTTGACGATATGCTTTCAAGGGGCGTGGCATCGATTGAGGCTCTGGTAAGCCGCGGCATAGATTATGCGATGAACAGTTTTAACTCCTCTAAATGATCTTTCGTTTGTTTTTTCCGCAACAGGACAATTCTTTCCTGCCGTTTGTCTTGATTTTCCGGGTAACGGTCATTTTTTTCATCCGCACTCCTCACATTGGATTAATGAAACCTCCCGGGTGGGGCTTTCAGGCCGTCTAAAAAAAGGTAAGAATAATGCAAGGGATAACAACATTCGCTCCTCTGCTTGGCGCGCTCGGCCTTGTAATGACTCTTTTGATCTACCTCCACATCACCCGTTTGCCCTCCGGCAACCCCAGGATGCAAGAGATAGCCGGGCTTATACACGACGGGGCGATGGTCTATCTCAAGCGCCAGTACGCGATACTTATTGTCTTTGTCGTTTTGATATCCTTGACTATAGCCGTCTTTATCGGTCTGTCCACGGCCGTCGCGTATGTCTGCGGCGGGATATCATCCATGCTCGCCGGGTTGTTCGGCATGAACGGCGCTACAAAGGCGAATGTGAGGACAGCCGAGGCCGCCAACAGGTTTAAGCCCTCGATGTCCGGGGCCCTTTCAGCCGCGTTCTTCGGCGGCTCGGTGATGGGCCTTTCGGTAGCGAGTCTCGGCCTTATCGGAGTAGGGTTCTTTTTCATCCTTTACGGTAGGCCGGAGACGGCGGCTGTCATCAGCGGCTACGCCATGGGGGCCTCTTCCATAGCGCTCTTTGCCAGGGTGGGCGGCGGGATATTCACGAAAACGGCGGACGTCGGCGCCGACCTCGTGGGTAAGGTCGAGGCCGGGATCCCTGAGGACGACCCTAGAAACCCAGGAGTCATAGCCGATAACGTTGGAGACAATGTCGGCGATGTAGCCGGTCTGGGGGCCGACATATTCGAGTCTTATGTGGGCGCTATTGTAGCCTCCATAGCGCTCGGAGCCACCGCGACCGTCTCCAACGGAATGACGGCTTTAGGCTCCGGTCGCGCACTTATGTCTTATCCGATAATCCTTGTTATGGCGGGCCTCATATCCTCGATGCTCGGAATACTTACTATGGGCTTTTTGAGGAACTATGATCCCGCTGCCGCGCTAAGGAACGTCACACTCATAACCACGGTGGTTTTTCTCGTGCTGGCTTACTTCGCTACCGCCGTTGCCGGCTGCGCGACGGCCGTATACATCGCCGTAGTCTCGGGCTGCATCGGAGGCATCTTCATAGGTCTTCTGACCGAGCACTACACATCCGCGAGCCCGGTAAAAAGGATCGCCGAGTCGGCCCAGACGGGCGCGGGGACCAACATCATATCCGGCATTGCGGTCGGGCTTGAAAGCACTGCGCTGCCTCTTATAACCATATGCGCGGCGATATTCATCGCCAACTACGCGGCCGGGATATACGGTATAGGCATAGCCGCGGTGGGGATGCTGGCCACCACGGGCATCATCATGAGCGTGGACGCTTACGGGCCGATAGCAGATAATGCCGGTGGGATCTCCGAGATGAGCGGGCTCGGCGCAGACGTCAGAAAGATAACCGACAGCCTAGACTCCCTCGGGAACACCACCGCTGCGATAGGAAAGGGGTTCGCGATAGGCTCGGCGGCGCTTACGGCTCTTGCGCTCTTTTCGGCGTACGGCCAGGCCGTGGCCGTGAAGTCCGGGAAGGCTTTCAGTATCATTCTTACCGACCCGCCTGTGGTGATAGGGCTTCTTCTCGGAGGCATAATCCCGTTTTTCATCGGGTCGCTTACCATGACGAGCGTCGGCAAGGCTGCCTTCAAGATGGTCCAGGAGATAAGAAGGCAGTTCCGCGTGATTCCCGGTCTCCTTGAAGGGAGACCTGATGCCAGGCCCGATGTGGCAAGATGCATAGACATATGCACCAGGGCCGCGTTGAGAGAGATGATACTCCCGGGCATGGTAGCCGTTTTGTCCCCGGTGCTCGTCGGGTTTATCCTCGGCCCCGAGGCCCTCGGCGGATTGCTCGCCGGGGCTACCGTAACAGGGGTGCTGCTTGCGATTTTTATGGCAAACGCCGGCGGGGCATGGGATAATGCCAAGAAGTACATAGAGAAGGGGAACCTCGGAGGCAAGGGGTCTGAAGCTCACAAGGCCGCCGTAGTCGGAGACACGGTCGGGGACCCGTTCAAGGATACATCAGGCCCCGCGATGAACATACTTATAAAGCTCATGAGCATAGTGTCGCTTGTCATCGCCCCTTTGATCGCTTAACCAAAACGGTTGTAAAACAGCGGGCCTGTGTCATTCAGCAGGCCTGTTTTTTTTAACACGATGAAACTTCAGGGTAGTTAACCTCTGGATGTTGGGCAGGTCGCGGAAAAGCGCAACCCGACCAACGGGTGGGTCCCGCGGCAATCCTTGGAAGGATTGCCAAATTACGAGACGAAATGTCGAGCAATTTGTGAGACTTGGCCGACCGGGTGCTTGCCGGCTCACGAAGTGATAAGGCGAGCCGTATAAATGAAAACTTCGTTGCCAGGCAGGCAAAGCACTGCAATTCACTTCGGACAAGTCGTTGCTGAAAAAGTCAAGGAAGGACTTTTTCAGCATACTGTTAGTTCATAAAAAAATGAAAGGATGTAAGTGCCTGAGATAAGCATCTTACGAAGAAGGAGACGATGGGATTCAATTGCGGAATAATAGGACTGCCGAATGTAGGAAAATCGACGATATTCAACGCCATGACCGCCGCCGGGGCGGAAGCCTCCAACTACCCCTTTTGCACGATAAACCCGAACATTGGGATGGTGCCTCTGAGGGATGAAAGGATTTTCAAGCTCTCCGAGCTCGCCAGGCCTGAGAGGGTCGTCCCGACTGCCGTTGAGTTCGTAGACATCGCTGGTATCGTAAAGGGTGCCAGCAAGGGCGAGGGTCTTGGTAACCAGTTCCTTGGCAACATCAGGAGCGTGGACACGATAGCGCATGTGGTCAGGTGTTTCGAGGACCCGCAGGTAGTCCACGTCGACGGCAAGGTAGACCCTTGTAGCGACATAGAGGTTATAGAGACCGAGCTGATACTGGCTGACCTGGATGCCGTGGACAAAAGGATAGAGAGGTCCGCAAAGCTTCTTAAGGCGGGAGATAAGGCCATTGCCGAGGCAATGCCGGTATACAACGCGCTGAAAAAGACCCTTGAAGAAGGCAATCCGGCGCGCTCGATACTCTCAAAGGAGACCGGCGCTCTGGTAAAGGACCTGAACCTGCTGACCGCCAAGCCCATCATCTATGTGGCCAATGTCAGCGACGATGACCTTGACGGCCACTCGCTAGCGGCTCAAGCCGTTAAAGGGGTCGCCGTGAAGGAGGGCGCCGGGTTTGTTATAATCTGCGGGAAGATAGAGTCCGAGATAGCAGAACTCTCTGAAGAGGAGCGTGCGGAGTTTTTAAGCGGGCTTGGGCTCAAGGAATCCGGGCTCGACAGGCTCGCAGCCGCCGCGTATAAGCTCCTCGGCCTCATCACCTACTTCACGGTAGGCAAAAAAGAGGTCAGGGCATGGACGGTTGAGAGGGACTCGAAGGCCCCGAAGGCCGCCGGCGTAATACACAGCGATTTTGAGCGCGGTTTCATCAAGGCCGAGGTAATCGCGTACGATGATTTCATAGCCTGCGGCACCGAGGCCGCCTGCCGCGAAAAAGGGCTTCTGAGAGTGGAAGGGAAGGACTATATCGTAAAGGACGGGGACATAATGCACTTCAGGTTCAACGTCTGACCCATGCCTCCAAGGGGCGCCAATGGCGTCACGGCGCCCCCTGGAGGGATTTAAAGAGTTACGTTAGAAGACCGCCCGTATTTTTACATCCTTGACAAAAACCTCCGTACCGTCCCACAAATGTTAAATGGGTCTCTTCTCTATCTTCAAAAAAAACTCAACTGCACATTTAAAAACAGTCGCTTGTATCCATATCAAGTATAGCACCGCATCTCTTTGAATACATTTGATGTGATATTGCTGAAAGTGCTTGACAAGAACATACAGCTATAGTATAATAAATATCACAATACTTGATAGCAGTATGATCCTGAAAAGCCTCCTATATGGGAGGCTAAGCACCTTATTTTGCTATATCTTTCACTGTCCTTCTTTCCTGCAGCACCTTAGCGCAAAAAACAAACTTCCCAACCGATCGCATGGATGGGAAGTTTTGTATAATTGTATGTGCGTGCAGCGAACTTTTTGTTGAAAAAAATATGCGGGTCGATCTGGCTGAAAAGGGCGATGATGTCCAATAAGACAAGAGTAGATCCTGATGCGTTTTACGGGGAGTTGAGCAGCAGCGGATACGAAATCAAGACTCTCCTGTGGCCTCTTGCTGATCTAAGTCCCAGGGAAAGGTCGGTTTTTACGGAGTACCACTACTGGAATACCCATATGAAGATTATCGCTGAGAGCCATAGAATTTCACTCGGGAGGGCGTATGAAATACTCTACAGAGCAGAGGAAAAGGTCGCGTCTTCAAGGTCACAGGAAAAGGAGAAGGATTTTTGAGGTTAAAAAGCCCGTTGCGTCGGGTATATTCTGGACGGAGTATAAGACCCTCAGGCAATACCACGCTATGGGCAGTATCCTTGATGAGTTTAAGACTTACGGTTTCAGCGCCGGTGTTGAAAACATGGTCTGTAAAGACCAGAGTTCGATTGGCAGCCATGATTGGCTTACCGAAGAACATGACGCCGTTCCACGGCACCCAAGACCGCGTTAGCTTCCAATATTCTTAATAAATTCTTGAAACAATATTTTAATAGTTCCTTCGGGTTGAATTAAGCGCGGCTTGCCGCGTATATAAAAACAGATTGCCCTTTGGGCACCCCGCTAGCAAGGCTTGCGGAGTGGTTCATAGCCCGGCTTCTAAAAAAGCCGGGCTTTTTTTATTCACGGGAGCTGCTACAGGGCTCAATTTTTTTTCGGCCTCTTCAAGCTCTACGAATGATCTTTGTCAGTTCCGTACGGTTAAGACCTGTTTTACATCGCGTGAAATACCCGGGGCTAGAATAATTACAATCGATTTCTTCCATAAATACGGGAGGATGAGGATTCAGGGGTAGAAATAAAACACCATAGTGTATACGACGCGAAACGGGGGTGGCGGCATGAAAGCGGATTCCGATCAAAGCAGTCTTGGCTGGAGTGAAAAAATCGATATGTCCAGAGGTAAAGGCGGCTCCAGAGTGCTTCTGAGAGAGCCCGAGAGATGCATCGAGTGCGGGAAGGTCTTCATAAGCCTCTATGCCCTGAAGTCATGCACTGACCACGAGGGGCTCGACGGAATATAGGACCTCTTGACAAGTTGGCGGGGAAGAGAGCACATGACCGGGGTTTAAATGTGGGGATCGACTGGAAAGCTGTCAAAGAAGAATTCGACTCAGGCTCTGCAAGCGTAGTCGAACTGGCGAAGAAGTACGGGCTGCACAGAAGCACGATCGGCAAAAGGATAAAAAAAGAGGGTTGGAGAAAAAAGAGCGATTTTGCCGAGAGCGAGAGCCGAAGCACGGCGGTACTAAAACCTGAAGACCTGTTGGACGACCACAGGGTGCTGTGGAAAGGCGTTAAAAAGCGGCTCGTAAGAGGCCTTCATAACAACGATGTGAAGCTGGGGCTTGAGGAGCTCAAGGTGGCGAAGATGGCCGGTGAAGTCCTCTCCAGCGTCATAAAGGGTGAAAGGCTGGCATGGGGAATAGAGGACGACGCGTGTGCGAACCTTGATGACACGGAGAAGATTGTCGCCGAGATGGAGCTCGCTACGGTACCAGGAAGAGCAGGTGAGGCTGTGGACGGAGAATAAGAGGTTCGCGGTAGTCCCGGCCGGCAGAAGGAGCGGTAAAACGGAGCTCGCCAAAAGAAAGCTCGTCGTCTCGATGTCGATAAAAAAAACATGGGAAGACCCCAGGTACTTTGCCGCCGCGCCGACCAGGGACCAGGCGAAAAGAATATTCTGGAAAGACCTCAAGGGGTTTATCCCCGGTAAATGGATCAGGAAGGTATACGAGACCGACCTTTGCATTCAAACGGTCTACGGCTCCGAGCTCTGGGTCATAGGGCTCGATAAGCCTCAGAGGATAGAGGGCACGCCGTGGGACGGAGGGGTGCTTGACGAGTACGCCAACATGAGGCCGTGCGCGTGGACCGGGAACATACGCCCCGCCCTTTCCGACAGACGCGGCTGGTGCTGGTTCATAGGCGTGCCTGAAGGGCTCAACCACTATAAAGACCTGGTGGACTACGCTACAAGCGGGGCCGACCCGGACTGGGGGGTATATTCGTGGCATTCATCCGAGATCCTCCCGGAAGACGAGATAGAGGCGGCAAGAAAAGTACTTGACCCGAAAACTTTCAGGCAGGAGTACGAGGCTAGCTTCGAAGGCGGCAGCGCAAGGGCCTACTACGCGTATGATCCGCTCAGGCATGAAGACGGCACGGTGGCACTCGACCCGAACTCGGCGCTTATCGTCTGCTGTGATTTTAATGTTGACCCATGCGTGTGGGAGTTCGCTCAGACCGACGGGAAAAGCGTATGGGTGGTAGACGAGCTGGCCTTGAGGAACACAAATACGGTCGAGATGGGTAGAGCGGCCCTCGAGAGGTACGGCGGGCATAAGTCCGGGGTCATCGTCTACGGGGACTCGGCCGGCATGAACAGGTCAACGGCAGGCAAAAGCGACTACGCGCTTCTTTCAGATCTGGGTTTCAAGGACCAGAGGATAAAAAAGTCAAACCCCCCGGTCAGGGACCGCGTGAACGCCGTCAACGCGATGCTTATTAATACGAAGAACGAGGTCAGGCTCAGGCACCACCCGAGGTGCTCTTTTCTGAGGAAGGACTTCGAGAAGGTGGAGTGGCGGGAAAACGGCGCGGAGATAGACAAAACGAGCCCCGACAGGACTCACGCCGCTGACTCTCTCGGGTACTTTATAGAATGCGAGTTCCAGTTGAGGATCAAAAAGTCGGACCCTGTAAAGAGGTTTTACAAATAGATTACTGCGGAGAACGGAGAGCAAAGATGACCAGAGAAGAGCTTGAAAGCACGCACCCGTATTACAGGACATTTGTCGATGAGTGGCTCTTTTACATCCGCTCGTACTTCGGCGGAAAGATGTACAGGGAGGGCAATTACCTCCTCCAGCACCCCTTTGAAAGCTCCGTCAACTACAGAAGGCGCAAAGAGACAAGTTACTACTACAACTACTGCGGCCCGATAGTGGATGTATTCGTATCGCACCTGTACAGAAAAGACGCCAGAAGGGATTTCGGGTCGCTTGCCGGAGACCCTTTTTTCGAGGCCTTTCGCAAGGACGCTGACCAGGACGGCAATCCGTTCAAGCATTTCATGCGAGAGGCCGGAAGGTTCGCGAGCATCTACGGCAGGGTATCGATCGTCGTGGACAAGCCCAATCTTCTGGCGGCCACGAAGGCCGAGGCCCAGAGACTGGGGGTCCGTCCGTATGTCGCAATGGTTACGCCCGAGAACCTCCTTGACTGGAACTACCTGAGGCTTCCCTCAGGCCGGGCGGTCCTGGACATGGTCAAGATAAGAGAGGCGGAGAACCTTTACCGCATCTGGAACAGGGAAGACTGGGAGCTCTGGCAGGTATCAAAAGAAAGCGGTGAGGCCGGGCTGCTGGATTCCGGGTGGCACGGGCTCGGGGAGGTCCCTGTCGTAAATCTCTACAACAAGCAGTCCGGCATAAGGATGGTAGGGATATCGAACATACAGGACATAGCCGACATAAACAAGAACATCTATTACCTATGCAGCGACGCCAAAGAGATCATCGAGAACACCGCCTTCCCCATGCTGGCCGTGCCTTACACGAGGGGGGACAATAAGGATGAGAAAGAGGTGGGCCCTCATAATATCCTTCAGTTCGACCCGGCGGAGCCCAACGCTCACCCTTTCTGGCTCGAAGCCCCGCACTCTTCGCTCTCCGAGATAAGGGAGTGGGTAAAGCAGGACATTGAAGAGATATACAGGATCGCCAAGATGGGAGGGGTCAAGGCCGCGGAAGACTTCCGGAACGCCAGGTCGGGCGTGGCCCTCGAGCTTGAGTACCTGCAGCTTTACTCGGTACTCAGCGAAAAGGCCGATAATCTTGAGCAGGCTGAGACAAGGATACTTGAGCTGTGGGCGAAGTGGGAGGGCAGGGCTTTCGACGGGGTCGTAGACTACCCGGACGACTTCTCCGTAAAGGACATCGACAGGGATCTGCAAAACGCCATCAGCGCACAGTCGGCGAGGGTCGACTCGTCGACCTTTAAAAAAGAGCTGCAAAAAAAGATAGCAGCCGCGGTACTGCCCAAGATAGACGAGTCATTAAGGGAGCGGATAGGCACCGAGATAGACGGAGGAGCGGCGTAATTCTCATAAGGAGGACCGGATGTCATACAGCTACATTAAGTCGAAGGCGGTCGATACCGCAGGCGTCATAAGCAAAAAGCACGGGATAGACTTCAGGACCGCATTTTTCATAACGGAGGCCGTCTGGGAAGAGGCGAAAAAGTCGGTGCTGAAAGTGGCGGGGACTCCTGAGTGGCAGCGCCTGCCTTTCAGCCGGAAGTCCGAGATATGCGCCGCCGTCATCAGGGGGCTTCTTGATAAAAAAAGGCTCGTCGGGGTCCTCGCCGGCGAGAAGAAGAGTATCGTTTGAGATGTTACCGCCGCAGGCTCTACCCCGGGCAGGCGGCGTGAAAATACAGGGGGAAGAAAAAAGGAGGTCTTTGATGCAGCAGGTTGACGAACTTAAAACGGTTGAAAGCGGCGACGGCCCCAAGAACGGGTTCGAGTCCGAATCTTCCAAGGTTATGTTTTTGCCGGAGCAGCAGGCGAAGGTCCAGGAGCTCATCGACGATGCTTACAAAAAGGCATACGCGAAGGCCCATAGAAGGAACCCATCGGAAGAGGTGGAGAAGCTTAAGGCCGAGGTCGACAAGCTCAAGCACGAGAGAAAGGCGGCCGCGTTACTCCGGGCGGTATCGAGGCACAGTGTCGTGGATGCCGAAGAGGTCGTCGAGCTTCTCAAGGACCGCGTAAGGGTCGATGACTCCGGCAACTTAAGCGTCGTTGGCGAGACCGGCGCTTCCAGGATAAACCATACCGGACTCCCCATGTCCGTAGAGGAGTACGTAGGCTCCTGGCTGTCTGAAAGACCGCACCATCTGAGGGCGCCCGGAGGTGCGGGCTCGGGTTCATCCGGCTCCAGGTTCTCCGCTAACGCGTCTTTAAGATACGACCTTTCAGACCCGGCCATCTGGCGCAACATGCCCAGAGAGGAATTGGACAGGCTTCTTAAAGAGGGGATAAGCGTCCAGGGCTCTACAGGGCAGAGCTATAAGTTCAGGGACGTCAAGAACCCTTTTCTGGAAGCCAGGAAAAGAAAGTTTCAGTCGGGTGTTTCATCTAACAGGTAGGGCGGATTTATTTTCGTAATCTTTTCGCCCGTCAAAGGGAGGCTTAATTAATGGCAAATGAAGTAACCACTGTAGCGGCTTCGGCAGGGGAGCTGGTAGCCGCGGAGATAGTATCAAGACTCATAATAGACGCGGCGTACGCCGAAGCGGCGCTGCCGCCCCTTGTGAGGGTCGCGGACATAAGCGGGGATTCGACCCTGACGGTAGAGTTCCCGAAATGGCCGCTCCTTGCCGCCGTTGACCTTGTCGAAGCCGTAGACATGACCAACACAGCGGTCAACACGACCTCAACGCTCGTGACCGCGGATGAGGCCGGTATCATGATAACGGTAACGGACATGCTTTTAAACGGAAGCGGTCTCGGAGGCCTGGAGCCTTTCGCCGCAGAGCTCGGCAAGGCGCTTGCCAACAAGATCGACACGGATATTCTCGCCACAGCCGCAAATTTTGTAAACGCCGTAGGGACTACGGCGGTAAACCTCACGGAGGCCAACTTCCTGTCGGCCATATATACGCTTGAGCTCGGAAACGCCAAGGGGCCGTTCGTCTCTGTACTGCATCCGTACCAGGTCAGTAACCTCCGCTCGGCGATAGCAGCCTCCACGGGCGCCGTTTGGGGAGGGCCTTCGGCTCCCGCTTCCGAAGTGGGATCGCTCGGGACCCTTTACGGGGTGGATGTCGTCCAGTCGACAAACTGCGCCTCAGTCAACCTGAACGCGGACAGACAGGGCGTGATGATGCCGCTCGGGAACCAGTCAGGCCTTGCCTATGTATTGAAGACAGGGGCCAAGACCGAGTTCCAGAGAGACGCTTCCATGAGGTCAACCGAGATCGTCGTAACGGCCGTATACGGCCAGGGGTGTGTAAACACAGCTGCCAACGGCGGTGTAAAGATAGTCACCAAGCACGAGTAACGGGTTCTGAAAACAGCTGCCGGAGGGGATAACGCCCCTCCGGCAAATAAACGGCACGGTCTTAACTCAGGTTTCAAGGGCCGCTGAAAACACAAAAGAAGTATCTCAAAACATATGACACTGACGGCGAAGTCATTTTTAGACAGAGGATACATACCGTTGGCCTGCAACAGATACGCGGGTGTAGCGTGGCAGGGTGAATATTTGAAGGATTTCTGGATGTGGAACGCTCAGCTTACGCACTACGACGGCGGGGTAAGACATATCCAGACCGTAAAGGTCACGGAGCTGAAGGAAGCGGCGCTTCGGTACTGGAGGGACCGGTGGGTCCCCATCAAACAGATCGACGATGGATTCCTCCGACGGATGGAGAGGGTCTTAAGGGAGCACCGCGGGCTTAAAAAAGAAGGCGTTAACTTTCCGGACACTCAGTTTTTAAAAATGCCGGAGCCGATATCCGTGGAGTTTTTCGGCCCTGAAGTGAGAGCTTACCTGGGGCTTAAAGCGGCAAAGAGGGTCGAGCTCAAGCCTTCGAGCGCCTTGACGAAAGAAATTCTCGAATCATACAAAAAGACCAGGGGTGGGTAATCGATGGAGAGATGGTTTGATACAGGCTTGATGATGGAAGACGGCAAGACTTCGATAAGTGTGCGCGCCGATAGCGGCGCCAGGGCCGAAGAGTATCTTAAAAACGGCTGGAAGCCTCTGGCTCCGCCTGATGAGCATAAGAAAAAGACAAAGGGCAGAAAAGATGAAGGGCGAGAATAAAGCGGTAGAGAAGGTCGTCGAGAGGGTATACAGGGACCGTCTGAAAAGGACGGGGAGATTGCCTGACGCCAAAGAGGTCAGGATGATCGAGAAGAAGGTAAAGGAAGCGGCCGAAGGGGCGGATAAAGGGAAAGTCCGATGAGTTTCATGGCAGGAGTGGACGGGGTTGCCGGATTTAAGGAGAGGCTTCTCGCGGTTAAAAACGCCCTTATCACAGGGGACTCGCTCGGGAAGGTCTCTGACGCTGCCATGGAGATGGTACTTAAAAGGACTGAAGACGGCAAGGGGCGTCACGGGTGAGGCGTTTGAACGCTACTCCGTGGATTATAAAAAGGTAAGGGAAAAGAAGGGCAAGTCCGCCGACAGGGTTGACTTAAGGTCAAGCGGGCGGATGTTGGATGATATTAAGGCTGAGGTAAGCGTCGGGGAAAACAGATCGGAGATGTTTTTTAACGCTATAGAGAGCTTCGACAAGGCGTATCGTCACCAGGTGTCGGGGGTCGGAAAAAACAAAGTGGTCAGGAAGTTTTTCGGCCTCACTGAAGAAGAGAAGAGCGGATTGACCGGGATTTTCTCGGCGCATGTAGAGAGGGTTTTGAAAGAAAATCTTTGAGCAAGGCTTGCGTAAAACGATTGAGGATAATACGATGCTGTCCAAATCCATAGGCGGCCCCGGCGGGACCTCGACTTTTCTGGCTTTGACGGATACTCCTGCGAGTTACACGGGGAGCGCGGGCAAGGTCTGCAAGGTGAATGCCGGTGGCACGGCCCTCATCTTCGACAACTACGGTGACATAGACGGAGGCGCTTTTAACGAAGTCTATACCTATACGGCTAACATTGACGGGGGAACCTTTGTCTAATGGCAAATAAAGTTCAGATACGCAGAGGCAACTTCGCCAACCTGCCCGTACTGTCAAACGGCGAGCCGGGTTTGGCTGAGGATGTGGGCAAGGTCTACATAGGCAACGGTGGGAGCAATCTCGGCGTCCAGATGGCCCCCGGCACGACTGATTATACCGTCTATGTCGCTACAACTGCCCTCGGCGGCCTGAGTCAGGCCACGCAGGGCGCCACAGGTTTACTTCTTGCTTCAGGCACGACCTCGGCAACGACCGCCAACAAACTGGTGGACTCTATCGCCGCGTTTACTGCCGCCCTCGTGAACAAGACCGTCTACAACGCCACAACCGACACATGGGCGAAGGTCACGGCCGTTGACAGTCCGACGACACTGAGCCTCAGCGCCGACATCTTCCTGACGGCTCAGAGTTACAAGGTCGCTTCCGCCATCGACAACATCCCTGAAGCCTTCTCGACGGCGGACTCCGGTTACAGGGCGAATGTCACGGTAAGGATAAGCCCCGGCGTTTTCTCCAATGACATAACCCTCATTGGCAAGACCGCCGGAGACAACAAGACTCTCACCTTACAGGGTTCGACGACCGGGGCCACCACCATAAGCAGGACGGTCACGGTCAGGCAGAAGATAACACTGGCAAACATCTCTTTCACAAATTGGATAAAGGCGTACTTCGGAGCGGATATAACATGGAATACCTGCGTTACTTCAGGGGCCTCGAAACTCTATCATTATGACGGTAACGCCAATACATTCAATTCGAGTACTGTCGTATTCGGCAACGACCCCGGCAGTTACACGGCAGTCAGTTCTACGGTAACGAAAGGCTATACGATGTATGTCGCCTCAGCAACCCTCGGAGGCAACGATGCGGTGGCCGACGGACTCGCCATCAAGACCGGCACGAACACTTCGGTGACGGCAAGCGCCCTTGTGGACGCCGCGGCGAGTTTCGATTCCTCCCTCGTGGGGAAGACGGTCTATAATTCCACGGACGACGCGTGGGCCAAGGTTATCGCGTACGTTAGCGCGACGCAGCTGACCCTTTCAGCCGATATATTCACGGCTACGGGGAAGGCGTATGTCGTGGCGAACGCCTTCTCGACCGTTCAACGGGTCATTGACGCAATACCCGGCTCGGTCAACTGCAATACTACGATTAAGCTCTCTAATGAGATATTCAGGGAGGCGGTCAATATCTGGGGGAAAAACTTTACGGGCGCGTATTCGATTACTCTCACGGGCACGCTGGTGTCGTCACTTACCGGAACGGCCTCATCCGGGGCCAACCCGGTCGGCAACGGTTCTGCCGGTTACGGGACCTTGACCGACACCACAAAGGCATGGACAGTGAACGCCTACGTAAATACCTTCGTGGAGATAACCGGAGGAACGGGGTCGGGACAGATAAGAGTCATCCACGCGAATACGGCAACGGTGCTGACAATAACGGGCAGATGGGACACCGTGCCTGATGCCACGTCTACCTACAGGGTCTTTACCCTTGGGACGAGGGTTACCGGGGCGAATGCGGGGGCCGAGACGACAAGGGTGAGAGACTTTTGCATAAAGGTGGATAATGGACAGAAGGGCCTTGTCGTACAGAGGATGAAGATAGACTACGCGGGGGTGAGCAACCTTGCCTTCAACGCCCCCTTGCTCGTCCTCAATGGCTCATCCTGCGACGTGAATACCGCCCATCTCAGTGGCGGGAACTACTGGAACATCCTCGCCACCACAAGTTCCTCGTGCTCCTTTCTGGCCTGCGCGTTCACCGCGGCGGTGATCGGGGACGTCGAAGTGGAGTCTAACTCGTATTGCTCCCTTATAAAGAGGTGCAGGCTGACGGGTTCTGCTTACATGTCCATCTCGGCCAATATAGCCGGCATTATCTATCCTATCTACGAGACCTATGTGGGACAGGTAACAGGCTCCGGTCGCGGGCTCTGGATAGGTGTGCAAGGAACGGCGATTTTGGATGCCTACGCGGAAATTGATAGCTGCTCCGGAAGCAACATCTTCATTGAAACCAAGGGCATGCTGTTTATAAACAGCCTATACGGAGCAAGGACGACAGTGGTCAGCAAAAACGCCGGAGCATGGGGAGTACAGTGTTTAACCGGAGGTACCGGCCACTTTACATCGGGCATCACTTACACGGCGAATACGTCGGGGACCTATACCCCAACCACCCAGCTGGCCGGAGGCAATGACTGATGGCAGTGGTCAAGAAGATAATCTCCGACTGGTCAGAGACGGGGAAGACCGTCTACTGCATAGTCAGAAGGGAGGCTGACAGTTT
>JACRCH010000109.1 GCA_016219115.1 Deltaproteobacteria bacterium | reverse complement strand
GATCGGGGGTGCACATATACACAGTTGCAAAGTTACCTGGGCATTAAGGATATCAGGATGACACAGCGGTATGCCCATCATTCTACTGAAAGTCTAACGGTGGGGTTGAATTTCTGGAAAGGTTCAGTGCCGTCGGGCGGAGTCCAAGAAAAAAAGGGCTACGGCCTTAACCGTGCTCCGCCCGGCACTCAGCGGCCTTCGAATCCTGCCATCCGAAATTGAAAAAGGGATTGGCGAAAAAAACCGCCAATCCCTTTTTCAATTCTGGTCGGGGCGAGAGGATTCGAACCTCCGGCCCCCGCGTCCCGAACGCGGTGCTCTACCAGGCTGAGCCACGCCCCGACTAAAAAACTCCTTAATCGCCGCCGGCGGTTAAGGAGAACGAATATCCCCGTTTCAATTGTTAAGCGTTAAAGGCTATCACTTACCGAGACCGAAATCCAGCAAATATCATAAAAGACGGCATGAAGTTTAATCTTATAACACACCCGGTGTCTCCGGGCAAGTCTTAGTTTTACCATCTCAAAAATTTAATGATAGCGCGCCTTCGGGTTTCGTAGCGAGTTATTTTCCCCGGCTTTTCCGGCTCGCCCGGGAAAGCCATGCCCGCCTAACCTTCCGTCCCTAATCGCCGAATGCGCGCCCAACCGGCCTTTTGACGCATTTTATATCAAAAAGGTCAGGGTCAGGGCTTTTTGAGGAATTTCAAAAACCTTTTTAATATCCCGGCCTTCTCCTTCGGGCTTGACTCTGTCCCGGGAGCGGCTGGAGGCTGTGCCTTTGGTTCCGTCTTGACCGCCGCAGGCGCGACATTTTCCCTGTGTCTTACTCTCTTATCCTCAACGGGCCTCTCCCCCGTGCGTCTCTCCGGCCTCGATCCGGGCCCCGTCTCTTTTTTAGCCGCAGGAGCGCGCTTCTTAAAGGGCCTCTGGCCGGAACCCGGCCTCCCTCCGGGGCGGCCGCCCTGACGGCCTTCCGGTTTTTCCGTCGCTGCCGGGGCTGCGGCGGCTGCGGGCTGCTCCTTTTTCACATGCTGCGGCGGTGTTTTTTTATCTTTTGAAGCGAACCTTCCACCCTTGGGCCGGGCCCCGGGTTTCCTATCCTTTCTTTCAAAGGGCTTTTCTCTGCGCGCCCTCTCGTTATACCGCGGGGCGGTGTCCTTTACCATCTCCGCGTCCTCAATCCACTCGCTCTCCAGTTTTCTCTCTATGTACTTTTCGATCTCAGGGAGGTTAAGGACATGGTCCTCACAGGCGAGGCTGTAGGCCTTGCCGCTTTTACCGGCCCTGGCGGTCCTCCCGATCCGGTGGACATAGTTAGCCGCGTCATCAGGCAGGTCATAGTTGATGACATGGGAGATACCCTCTATGTGAAGCCCGCGGGCTGCCACATCAGTTGCCACCAGTATCTTTAGTTTTCCCGACTTCATGCCTTCTATTACCTTATGGCGGCGTTCCTGGCTCAGATCCCCGGTCAGGACCTTCGCCTGCAGACCGTTGGCCGCGAGCTTCCAGCCGAGCATCTCGGCGGTCCTTTTCATGTTAGTGAATATGATGGCGCGCTCCACCTCGGTCCTTTTAAGAAGCGTCAACAGCACCGAAAGCTTCTCCTCGTTCGACACATAGATCACCTTCTGGTCTATGGTGTTTACCGTCACCTGCTCGGGCTCTATCTCGATCATCACCGGGTCCGGCAGCATGTATCGCGACGCGAGCCTTCTGACGTTACTGTCTATGGTCGCCGAGAAGAGCATGGTCTGCCTGGGCTTGTTTCTTGGCAGCTTTCCGGCTATGTACATTATGTCAGGGGCAAACCCCATGTCGAACATGCGGTCGGCCTCATCTATAACGAAGATATCTATGGAGTCGAGGGAGAGAGTCTTTGATTTGTACAGGTCTATCATGCGGCCCGGGGTCGCCACCACGAGCTCGACTCCGTTTTTAAGGGCCTGTACCTGCTTGTCATATTCGACCCCGCCGTAAATCGCCACAGACCTGAAGGCGATGTGCTTGCCGAGGTGCGCGGCGTCGTCTATTACCTGGGTGGCGAGTTCCCTGGTAGGCACCATCACAAGGGCCCGTGGTCTGCCGGAAGTGTTCGGTCCCGAGGCTAGCACCCTGCTGAAGATAGTGAGCAGAAAGACCGCGGTCTTGCCGGACCCCGTCTGGGATTGGGCTATCACGTCCTTTCCGGCAAGGCACTCCGGGAGGGACTGCTCCTGGATCGGGGTGCAATGCTCAAAGCCTATTTCGTTTATGCCTTTTAAAATGTCCGGATTAAGATTTAATATCTCGAATTTCATTTTCGTCCTTTTAACGATCCTCTGATTTTACGCCTCTGTATGTGACAGGCCGGGTAATATTCGCCGGAAACTTGTTCGGATGACCTCGGGGGAAATATTACGCTCGTCCCAACAGGGCCGTCCAACGCCCACGCCAGCCACAATGTATCAAATAACCGGTCGCATGGCAATGCGTTCCTCAACCAGCCCTTTTACGGCCCGGTATGCCGACAAAGGAGACTTCGAGGGTTCCTCGGCAACTGGGAGACCTCCCGGATGGAAACCGCCATTTTTCAGGAATGGTCAAACCTGAAAAAAACCCTACTCGTCCTTTGGTCCGTCGCCCGACTTATCGTCCGGAGGGAAGGGCCCGTTTGAGTACCGGCATTCTCCCCTCTTTAAAAAGCAGGACTGCACAAGGAGCCTCTCTTCGTATTGTTTATAACAGCTCCATGTATACCTGGACCTGTTTTTCTCATTTTTGATTATCTTGAGGTATTTACACCGGCCGTTCATAAAACCTCCTCTATAAATTTTACCATATGCCCGGCAGGGGGTCAATGAATGCCGCATACAGGCCGGCGAATGACCACCCCGGAGCTTTTCTCCGGGGTATCTCCTTAAGCCCGGCCCTCCCTTGATTGCGAGGGCCGGGCTCCCGTTGCGCTCTTCCGATGCAACGGGAAGCGGGGAGGGTGAAAACCTGTTTTCACCCCCACCCTTCCCTCCCCCTCGATGGGGGAGGGTTTTTATAAGGAAACCCTGCTAGCTTGCTACATGGAATTTTGCGATTTAACGCAAGATAGGGAGAAGGCGTCACCGGGCCGCTTCAATCCCCCTCGCCCGGCGGTTATTTATCCGCGCGCGGGGCCCTTTTGACTCCTCTCGCCGGCTCCGACCTGAGAGGGTCATCGGGCCAGTAGTGTTTAGGATAGCGGCCCTTCAATTCTTTTTTAACGATCTGGTAGCTTGCGGCCCAGAAGCCGGCGAGGTCTTCCGTCACCTGCACGGGGCGCCCCGCCGGAGATAATAGATGCAGAAGGAGCGCCAGCTTCCCGTTGGCTATCGTAGGGGTCTTGTCGAGGCCGAACATCTCCTGAAGCCGTACGGCGAGTACCGGGCGCTCGCCGCCCGTATAATCTATAGGGACGCGGGAGCCGCTTGGAACGGTTATGTGCGTGGGGACCAGCCTTTCAAGGGCCTGCCTCTCTTCCCATGTGAGCATACCCGTTATAACGGCGTGCATGTCGAGCCTTTTCAAATGTTCAAGACGCGTCATATCGACGAGACACGGCCCGAGCCACTCCTTAAGGTTATCGATGAGCCATTCGTCCGAGAATTCATGGGTGAACCCGGAAGAGACGGAGCTATTATCCTTCCCCAGGCGGCTCAAAATCTTTATCCTCGCCATGAGGTTCTCCGACCTTCTCTCCCAGGGAAGGACTCTGAGACCGTTCTGGCGTATCCCCGCGAGGAACGCCTCCAGCAGGTCTTCTTTGCCCGGGTTCTCTATTCTGGCGTCGGACAGCACCAGGCCCCAGAGAGTTCTCCTCCTCCTGGCCGCTACCCCTTTGACGCCCTGATCCCATTCGACTACCTCCGACTCTTTTATGTCGTCTGAGAAGTGCTCTTCAAGAGCCGCCACCGTGACCGGGGCCGCGAGGTATATGGAGGACTCCCTGTCCCCGCCGTCAAGGCTTGCCGCGACAAGATACTCTTCCGCTGCGAGCGGCTCGGTTCTCTGAAAATACGCCCCCCGGCCGTTTGCCAGCAGATACCGGTTCTCTTTGCCGGAACGCCTCCTGGCTATCCTGTCCGGATAGGCGAAGGCAAGAAGCAGCCCCGTCTTTTCGATGTCTTCAGCGGAGTCCCCGACACCCAGCGCCCTTTTGACCTGCCTCGCCACGGCCCTGATGCGCTCACACAGGGCCCGGTCAATATCGTGTGACACGGCGTGTCCGCTGCGCCCGAGGAGGACCTCCAGCCTGTGCCTCAGGTCCGAGTCCCTCCCGTCAGGCTTCATCCTGAAAAAATCCCTCTCCGTCAAAAACGCGGATAGATGGCAGGCCATGCTTCCAAGACCGAGTTCTTTCCCTTTTATGACCATATGGGCAAGGCGGGGATGAAGCGGGAGCTTCGCCATCTTTATGCCGTGTTCCGTAGCGTTCCCTTCGGTATCCATCGCCTCGAGGCGCGTAAGGACATCCCTTGCGTGCATCATCCCCCCGGCGGGAGGGTGGTCGAGCCATTGAAGCTCCGCCGGGTCTTTCACCCCCCGGATGGCAAGCTCCAGGGCCAGCGGCGTGAGGTCGGCTTCCAGTATCTCCGGGGTGTTCTTCTCCCTCAAGGCCCTGGTCTCAACCTCGGCCCAGAGGCGTATCGAGACCCCCGGCCCGGTACGGCCGGCCCTGCCGCGTCTCTGCTCGGCGGAATCCTTCGTGACCATGACCGTCTCAAGCCGGCTCATGCCGGTGGACGGTGAGAAACGCTGGACCCGCTTGAGGCCGCTGTCTATCACTACCGTTACGCCTTCTATCGTAAGGCTCGTCTCGGCGATCGATGTGGCCAGCACCACTTTTCTTTTCCCGGCGGGCGCAGGCCTTATGGCCAGGTCCTGCGTCTCCCTCTGGAGGTCCCCGTAGAGAGGGACGACCTGCACATCGGGATGCAGGTTTTTCTCCCTGAGCAGGGCTTCTACCCGTTTTATCTCCCCGCTCCCCGGGAGAAAGACAAGGATGCTGCCCGACTCCTGCGTAAGGGCCGTGAAGACAGCGCCTGCGACCCTTGAGATAAAGGCCGGCCCGGTCAACCATTCAAAGCGCACGGGTCTGCCGTCTTCAGGCGTATACCGGACGGCAACCGGAAATGTCCTGCCCATGCTCTTTATTACGGGAGCCCCTCCCAGTATCCCGGATACCTCTTGTCCGTCGAGGGTGGCCGACATCACAAGGACCCTTAAATCCTCCCTTAAAACGGACCGGGACTCCAGGGTGAGGGCTAATCCGAGGTCCGCATGGACGCTCCTTTCGTGGAACTCGTCAAATATGACGCACCCGGCCCCTTGAAGGGACGGGTCGTTCTGCAGAAACCGTGTCAGTATCCCCTCCGTTACGACCTCTATCCTCGTGTATGGCCCAGTCTTGCTGTCAAGACGAGTACGGTATCCGACGGTTGAACCGACCTCTTCGCCGAGGAGGTCGGCCATCCGCATCGCCGCGGCCCTGGCGGCAAGCCTTCTTGGCTCGAGCATTATGATGCGGCCCCCGGCGAGCCATGGCTCGTCCAGAAGCGCAAGGGGGACGATGGTGGTCTTTCCGGCCCCCGGCGGGGCCTCGACCACGGCTGAGCGTCCATGCTCCAAAGCGCGGCGGATATCCGGGAGGACCTCTTCTATGGGAAGGTTTACGGAGTAGCGCATCAGGTAATGATAACAGATTCGGAGCAGGAATTCGAGGATACAGGCGGCGCCTTAAAAAGAGGATGCCCCCTGCGGGACAGGGGGCGGCGGGCAAACGCGGATAAAAACAGGCGGTGTTAATCTACGCGTTTTCGATCTTTTTGAGGTGGGGTTCAGCCTTTGGTCTCGCTTCCTTTTTCAGGTGAGTTTTTTTGTGCGCCGAGCCTGATATGACTCTCAGCTCAGGCGCGCCCTCATCTCTCGCTATCCTGAAGTTGGCCACGAGGTCTTTAAGTTCGGTGGCGAGGCGCGCGAGTTCGTTCGTGGCATTGGCCACTTCGCTTATCGCGCTCACGTTCGACTTCGCTACCCCGGCGATGGAATCCATGTTCCTCGTGATCTCGTCGGTCGTAGAACTCTGCTCTTCGGCCGATGTCGCGATATGGCCTATCATGTCTGTCACGTTCTCTACCCCCGTGACGATCTGCTTCAAGGCGTTGCCTGCCTCGTTGGCCAGCTTCACGCCGTTTTCGACCTTGACAGTGCCGGAGGCCATGGCCCCCACGGCTTTATTGGTCTCGTCCTGAATCGATCTGATCATGTCGCTTATCTCCTTTGTGGCCTTCGTGGTCCTCTCGGCGAGCTTTCTAACCTCGTCGGCCACGACGGCGAACCCTCTACCCTGCTCGCCGGCCCTTGCCGCCTCTATCGCCGCGTTCAAGGCCAGAAGGTTCGTCTGGTCCGCTATGTCGTTGATGACGGAGACGATAGTGCCTATCTCCTCGGAACTCTTTCCGAGCTTCTTTATCGTATCGGCGGTGACTGACGTTGACGCGGCCACCTCCTTCATGGCAACTATCGCCTGCGTGACTACTTCTCCTCCCCTGGAGGCTATATCCTGAGCTGTGCGCGCCGAATCCGATGCCTGCTGGGAGCTCTTGGCCACCTCTATTACGGTGGCGTTCATCTCCTCCATGGCGGTAGCGACATGGGCGGTCTGTGAGGACTGCCTGTCCGCCCCTTCGGCAATCTGTGTGGATGATGACGAGAGCTGCTCGCAGGCCGATGCGAGGTGGTTGGATGAATCGGTGATCCTGCCGATGACCTCGGACATCTGGACGGCCATCGCGTCAACGCTGTCGCTTAAGTCCGTTATTTCATCCTTGATATCCTTGCCGAGGAAACTGACCTTCACGTTCGCCCTGTTGGTAAGTTCCCCCTTGGCCAGCTCTTCCACCGCCTCTTTTATCCTTATAATGGGTCTTATGATCTGTGAGTTCGTCGACCACATGAATAATATGGCTATCACCCCGGAGATGAAGACCGAGACTATCATTACCGTAAGGCCTTTTAAGGCCGAGCTTCTGGCCTCGGCGGCTATCAAGGCTGTAAGTTCGTTGGCGGCCGCCACTATCTCCCTGGTGTGGTGGTCCGTAAGCTCAGTCATCTGCGCCTGGAACCTGTCGCTTGCCGCCATGGTCGTTTCTATATTCTTCTTCCTCTGCTCCCAGAGCCCGTTGAGATCATTCTTCCTAAGCTGCCTCACTCTATCATCGAAATCCGAGACCGACTTCTGGAGTTCCTTTCCGACCGCGTCCCTGTCGCTGTAAGATGTCAGGTACTTCTCAAGGAAATAGCTCTGCTTGACCGCAAGCTGGGCAGCGGAGGGAGAGCCCGCTTCGTTCAGTCTGGCGGCGAATGTGAATGTGGATTTCCCGATGATTTCTTTAGTCTCACGGAGCTTGTCCCCGTTCTCCATCGCGCCGTCAAATACCGAACGCATGCTCATCCACTTGTTCTCAACGACGCCGAGCTTCGCGAGCAATTCCGCGTCTTTTAAGGGGGCAAGGTCTTTTGAGCCTTTCTTCAAGTCCTCAAGGATTTTGCCGAATTCCTCCTTTTTGGCCTGGAATACCTTCTCAAGCTCTTCGTTGCCTGTCATTATGTGCCTGTTAAGCACCTCCGTGATCTCTATCGCCCTCTTCCTTAATCCGCCCGCCTCCTCGACCTGAGCGTACTTCTGGATCATTCCGCTCACCAGCCAGTAAATAATCGGTATCTGGATGACGAAGAGGATAACGAGGAAGAGGTAACTCCCCATAAACCTTGTTTTGACTGATTGCAAATTCATTACGGCCTCCTGTTTGGCTTTGATAAAACCGGTGATTTGTTACCCATTAAAAAAACAACAATTCGACCATCTCAACAAGCTCTTCCTGCCTGAACGGCCTTGTTATCCAGCATGTGGCCCCTGCTTCCTTCCACTCCATCTGGGCTCCCAGGGTATCCACCGCGGCCATCATCAGTATCGGGACAAACCTCAGGCCCGGCAAATTCCTTATCTCCCTGACAAGCTCGACCGGGTTTGACAGCGATGTTAAGGAGCCGGTTATTATGAGGTCAGGCTTTTTTTCATTGTTTAGCTTCTCAAAAGCGTCCTCACGGCTTCCTGCATCCATGATCTCGTAGTTCAGATACGCCAGAGAGTACCTGACGAGCGAGCGGACCGTAGAGTCGCTTTCGACGACAAGGATAGTTTTAATCATATCCACATAGCTCGTAAAGGAGGTGTTGCTTATAATAGACGCGTCCATGCCTTTAACGATTTCAAGGTTAAAATACATATTGCCCGTTAATAACCTTATCGGAGCGTACGCGACTGCCTACATGGATTAAGATGTTGATTTTTTGTGATTTCGGGGTTGATTTTTGAAGTGTACTAAAGTACCAGGCGGAGTAGTCTAAAAGACTATGGAGGGTTACTCTGCAGCTACGATCCCTTTGCGTATGGCGATTTTTACAAGGCTCGCCATCTCGTTTACATTGAGCTTTTTCATTATGTTGTTCCTGTGGCTTTTTACGGTCGATACGGAAATAAAGAGCTTTTCGGCGACTTCCTTGCTGGTGGCACCGTCGGCGATGAGCTTCAATATCTCTCTTTCCCTCTGGCTTAAGGAGTCGTACGGGTCATGGCCGCCTTTGTCTCTCTTGATAATGTCCACCACCCCGTTAAGAAGCCCGTCGGCCACGGCAGGGCTTGCGAACTTCAAGCCCGCTTTTACCTTGTCAGCGGCCTTAAGAAGGTCATCGGGAGCCGACTCCTTAAGGACATACGCAAGCGCCCCCGCCCTGAAGGCGTCAATGGTGTAGGCAGGGTCCATGTGCACCGAGAGTATGATGACCTTCGCCTCAGGGTCCTCTTCTATTATGCGTTTGGTGGCGGCGATCCCGTTGAGGCCCGGCATCGTGATATCCAGTATTATGATGTCGGGCTTTAAGGAGGTTATCGACTTTAACGCTTCGACCCCGTTGTCCGCCTCGCCCACAATCGCATAATCGCTCCTTTGAGAGAAGGCGGCCTTGATACCTTCCCTTAAGATCGGATGGTCATCGGCTATGAATACGGTGGTCTTTTTCATACGAGGTGTCCCTCCCGATATACTCCGCTTTATACTCTAACAGGCTGCTGAAAAAGCCGTCGATCATCATTGTGAAATGCATTTCTTGTGACGGATCAACCTGCTGACCGGTTGATCCGCCTGGAGACGGGATTGCTTCACATCGTTCGCAATGATGAGTACTGGCTTTTTTCGCAACCTTTTATAGTTAAAGAACTGCGGTGCATTTTCCGGGGAACTACGGTTGTACTTTAGAAAATTACGGCCGGGCTTTAAAATTCAGGATAGTATAGTTATAAATTACCACATTTACAAGTGGCCATATATGACTTTTTATCGGACTATCGCTGAAATACTTTAAAGGGGACCGCAGGAAGATGGTTTTAATATTTCCTTCGGGTTGAATGGGTGTGCCACTCCGCAATCCCGTCGCTTTAGCGGCTGGTCAAGGCTGGCAAATATAGATGATTTTTCCCCACCATCAAAATTCTCCGTCATTCATGGCGGAGAATTTTAATTAAGCGCGGCTTGCCGCGTATACAAAAACAGATTCCCCTTTGGGTACCCCGCTGGCAAGGCTTGCGGGGTGGTTCATGGGATGTCGCGCGCGGCTGTTGACGGCGCTTGAGCTTTAACAATATGGCGGCGGCGCGGCTTAAGCCTTCTCTTTCTCCTTCGTCTCCCGTATTATGCGCTCCACATCGTCTTTGTCGAGGGACTCGTCCTTTATGAGCGCCACGGCGAGACTCGTAAGGGCCGGCCTGTTTTTACTCAATATCTCATCGGCCTTTGTCTCGGCCTCCAGCATCAGCTTTCTTATTTCCTGGTCCATGAGCCACGCCATGTCCTCGCTGTAGCGTTTCGGGGCGGAGAGCTCCCGGCCCAGAAACGGATGCTCCTCCCCTCTTCCCAGGTTTATGGGCCCGACCTTGTCGCTCATGCCCCACTGGGCCACCATCTTTTCCGCGAGGGACGTGGCGTTTTTAAGGTCGTCGTGCGCTCCCGAGCTTACGTCGTTGAAGATAAGCTTCTCGGCCGCCCTTCCGGCCAGAGCCACGCAGAGCCTGTTTATCAGGTACCTCTTGGGGTAGTAGTGCCTGTCCTCGACCGGCACGAACTGCGTGACGCCCATGGCCATACCCCGGGGGATGATGCTCACCTTGTGGATGGGGTCCGTGTAAGGGAGTTCGAGAGACACGAGCGCGTGGCCGGCTTCGTGGTAAGCCGTGATTTTTTTCTCCTCGTCGGTTATGGTCTCCTCTCTCTTGGTCCCCATCAGGACCTTGTCCAGGGCCTCTTCGAACTCCCGTGTCGTGATCTTGTCCTTGCCTTCCTTGGCGGCCAGAAGCGCGGCCTCGTTGGCTATGTTCTCAAGGTCGGCCCCGGTCATCCCGGGCGTGCCCTTGGCTATGCTTTCAAGGTCGATATCTCCGGAGATCTTCTTGTCCTTTACGTGGACCTCAAGGATGGCCTTTCTGTCCTTCCAGCCGGGCCTGTCTATTATTATGTGCCTGTCGAAACGCCCTGGCCTCAAGAGCGCCGGGTCAAGGACATCGGGCCTGTTGGTGGCGGCGATCACTATGATCTCCTCGTGCGGCTCAAACCCGTCCATCTCGCTCAAGAGCTGGTTCAAGGTCTGCTCCCTCTCGTCATGCCCCCCTCCAAGCCCGGCCCCCCTGGTCCTTCCGACGGAGTCTATCTCGTCAATGAATATTATGCTGGGGCGGGTCTCCCTGGCCTTCTTGAACATGTCCCTAACGCGCGAAGCCCCGACCCCCACGAACATCTCTATGAACTCGGACGCGCTTATGCTGTAGAACGTGACCCCGGCCTCGCCGGCCGTGGCCCTGGCGAGAAGCGTCTTTCCGGTCCCCGGAGGACCCACCAGGAGCACCCCCTTGGGGACCTTGGCCCCGAGCCTTGTGAACCTGGACGGGTCTTTGAGGAACTCTACCGTCTCCTGAAGCTCCGCTTTGGCGTTTTCGAGTCCGGCTACGCTCTTGAAGGTGATGGACGGTTTTTTCACATTGAAGAGTTTGGCCTTGCTCATGCCGAAGCTGAAAAGCCCGCCCGCGCCGCCCTGCGTCTGCTGCATCCTCCTCATCAGAAACATCCAGACGCCTATTATAAGCACCCACGGCAGGACCATTACCGCTATCTGCCAGAGCATACCGCCGCCGTCGGCCTGCTCGACGTTTACCGAGACATTCCTCTTCTCGAATTCCTTTAAGAGGTCGCTGCTCTCGAACGACGGCAGATTGGTCCGGAACTCCTTGACCTCTCTGGGTTTCTGCTCTCCCGTGATGGTAAGGGACGCGGTCTTTTTGAGCTCACCTTCGACCTGGAGGTTTTTTATCGTGACCGACTTGATGTTGTCGGCCTCAAGCTCGGACTTGAACTGGGTGTAGGTTACCTTGAACCTCTGGGCGACATCCTCTTTTTTTACAAGCTCGCCCCAGAAATATAAAAAGACCGCGAACAGGATCAATCCTATCGCGATCTTCCACGCTGGGTTTTTGTATATCTCGCCGGTCGTCTTCTTTTCGTTGGCCATGGTCTCATTTTATACGAGGTTCGATCAGAAAGCAAATCACAGAGGCGCGGCGTGAGGCGCGATTCCCCTGAAAAGAGACCGCGGACAGACGACGCCCCCGCAAAGCCCTTCCCGGCTATTTTACTATAAAAAGGATGATCTCCAGGACTATGAGGATAATGATCCCGAGCTCAAGGAGGTGTCCTCTCTGGAGCGCTATCTCGTCGTGGGTCATCTTGTAGGTATTGATTATCACCTGAAGCTTCTCGGCGATGCTTACCTCCCAGTCGCGGCTCCGGAGCAGCGACATGAAGGTCCTGTAGATGCGCGAGTAATAGATGTCTTCCGTTACCTTGAGCGAGTTATTCACCTTCTCGGTAAGTTCGGTTATCTCCGAGACGGTCCGGGTCATCTTCCTGACGAGCCTGCCGTACTCGCGGAGCCTGAACAGGGCTACCCGGCTTTTGCCCGTAAGCTCCGCGTAGATGGACTCAAGCTCGCCGTCTATCACATGGTCGTAGTACCTTAACTCAAGGAACTGGGCGTTGGCGAACTCCAGTATGTCGGGCATATCGAGGCTTCCGGTGGGGTCGAGTATGAATGCGTTGTCGACATGGATTATGACAAGGTCGTCAGGGTAGTAGCTGAAGCTGTGCCTGAGGGTGTCTCTCCGCGTGAAATCACTTAACTCCCTGGCCTCATAGAGCAGGAGCCTCGACGGGTCGTATCTCTTTACGAACTCCTCTGACTGGATGCCCTCAAACCCGTCCCCGAGCCTCTCCACATAGAATATCGTGTAGTCCTCGAGAAAGGCGCTTTTTACCTCAGGGCCCACGACAGAGCCCTTGAGCGTCTCCATGAGCTGGGAGACGTACTCCGCCGCCTTTGTGTCTATCGACTCGTCGATATCGAGCCCGCGGGTCACTGCCTCGAGCTCCTCAAACGAGGTACTCTCGGGGACCGGGATGTCGAAGGCGATGGAGATGACCCCGAAGTCGTAGGCCTTGGCCACGACGGTTACATTTATCTCTCTGTCGAAGAGGAGCTTCGCGAAGGGCTGCAGGTCAAACGCTATCGGCGGGTTTGTTATCTCGAGGGCCTTCATGTACGGGTATTTGGAGAACTTAAGCCTGCGGGCCCCCTCCCCCGCCTTCCGCTCTATGAGGGAGAGGTTTATCTCGACCGCGACATCGAATATCCTGTAGATTATTATCCTGCCCCTGGCTATGGAAGGTCTTTTCAAGTTTATCTTATCCTTGGACCGGCATATTGAACCACCCCGGAGCAAGCCGCCGGGAATCTTCGAATGTGGAGTTCCCGCTGCATTAAAAAAGAGAGGCTCCCCCTCACCTATAGCTTCGGCTTTGGAGCCACGGGGCAGCCGGCATCGACCCACGCCTTGAACCCACCCTTAAGCGCCGAAACCTTCTGGAACCCTTTGCTCATCAACAGGAGCGCCGCACGGGCGCTCGTGGCCTCGTCGGGTCAGGTACAGTAGGTCACGATCTCTCTGCCCAGGGGCAACTCGGCGGCCCTGTCGTTCAGTTCATCGGGCGGTATCCTCGCCGCGCCCTTTATCATGACATCGCTTGCGCCGTAGGAACTTCTGGAGCGGACATCGAGTATCACTATCTTTTCCCCGCGCTCAAGCCTGCCTTTAAGCTCATCTACCGAGATCCTCGGCACCTCCGCCATGACGGCGGCGAAAGCCGGCAGCGCCGCCGCAAGGAGTAACAATATGAAAACCGCCAGTCTTCTCATACGCAGTCCTCCTTAAAGTCCGTCAACTCACTCCGCCGCCGTTTCCTGAGTGATAAGCCTTGAGACGATCTTGTTGAGCTGGTCGACCGTGAAAGGCTTTTTCAGAGACAGGTTGCCTGCCTCGCTCAAAAACTCCCGCGTCTCCCTGTTAACGCTGTCGCCGGATATGAAGATTATCTTCTTGATTGCCTCGGGCCTGATGCTGGCGACCTCCCTGTAAAACCCGATACCACCGAGCCCCGGCATCTTTATGTCGCTTATGATGAGGTCGTAACTGTTCTCCTTGAGCTTTACCAGAGCGTCTTCCCCGGATACGGACCTGTCCACGAGGAAACCCGTGTCGTTAAGGGTATAACACAGCAGATCAAGCACTATAGCCTCATCGTCCACCACCAGGGCTCTACGCCCCTTTGCCATGGCTTTCAGGCGCTCGGAGGCCGCTACGCCGGAGTTGACTTTCTCCTCTTCCTCGGCGTCCGCCCTCTCCACCACCGGGAGTTCCACCACGAAGGTCGTCCCGATCCCCGGGGCGCTGGAGGCGTAGATGTTGCCCCCGTGCTCATTAACGATGCCGTACGATATGGAAAGCCCGAGCCCCGTCCCCCTGCCCACCCCCTTGGTCGTGAAGAACGGGTCGAATATCCTGTTGGCGACATGCTGGGACATGCCTATGCCGGAATCATCGAACTTGACTATTATCCTTCCGGAGGAATGCCTGCTGGATATCTTTATCGTGCCGCCGCGCCCCTTCTCCAGGACGGCGTCGCGGGCGTTGTTTATGAGGTTTAAAAAGACCTGGTGTATCTGGTTCTCATCGAGCATCGTCTGCGGGATGGATTCATCGAGGTCAAGCACGACTTCGATGTTGTCCATCCTGAGCTGGTAGCCCCTGAGGTCAAGGCTCTGTTTTACGATCTTGTTCACATCTTCGAATCTCTTCTCCGGCCTTTTCCACCTGGCGAAAGTAAGGAGGTTGTCGATTATCTTTTTACATCTGAGCGAAGCGTCGTTTATCTTCGCTATCTTAGACTTGACGTCGTCGCCGATGTTGTGCTCCATGAGAAGCTCGGAGAAGCACATGATGCCTGTAAGCGGGTTGTTGAGCTCATGGGCGACCCCGGAGACGAGCTCTCCGAGTGAAGAGAGCTTGTCGCTCTGGATGAGCCTGTGGGCCAGAAGCCTCTGCTCGGTTATGTCTCTTATGTAGACGACCGCGTTCCTGGACGCCTCATCGCCCAAGAGGGGGAACGCATGCAGCGTGAAGACCTTGCCGTCGGGGGTGGTCTTCTCGATCTCTACCGGCGACATCGAGTCGATGGCCTTCCGTACCGGGCATGCCCTTGCCTGCACCTCCATGCCGAAGAAGGAATAGGCGTTCTTGCCCACGGCGTCCGGTTCGTTCATGCGGAACTTCTCGAAAAAGTACCTGTTCGCCTCCAATATCCTGCTGTCGTAGTCGACAAGGAGTATGTAATCCCGTATGCTGTCGTATATGAGCCTCAGTTTGTTCTTCGCCCTCTTAAGCTCCTCCTCCTCAAGCGTTATTATGAGGTTGGCCTTTTTAAGCTCGGCGTTCTTCCTGTCGAGGTCCTCGTTTAAAAGCTTCAATTCCTCGTTTATCGCGTGGAGCTCTTCGGTCTGGCTCTGCGTCTCCTCGTAAGCCACCTCGAGTTCCTCGTTCGTCTTCTTGAGCTCGTCGTTAAGGGCTATGACCTCCCTGCTCCTCTCCTCGGTCTCCCTCAGATACCTTTGCTTATCCTCTTCCCTCCTGCCCACCTCGTCCATCATGTGGTTGAAGGTCCTGGCCAGAGACCTTATCTCGTCTTTTGAGTCCGGGTCCTCGCTCACCTCCACCCGTGCGTCCATGTCTCCGCCGGCAAAAGCGCCGAGCTTCTCCTTGAGCGCTTTAAGAGGGCGGGTTATCCTGTAGGTCGAAATAAAGGCCACCAGCAGAGAGACTGAAAGCCCCACCACCGTTATAAGGGCTATCACCCACTGGTTTTCCCTCTGCAGTGCCCAGACCTTTTCCTTCGATATCCCGACATCGAGAGAGCCGATCACCCTGCCCTTGAAGTCCTTTATAGGCTCGAATATCGAGATATACGTCATCCCTGACAGGCTCCACTCGCTTTTCGAGAACTTCGCGTTCTTTATCCGGTAGAGGTCCTCGCCGTCAAGTCTCGTCCACCTGGCGTTTTCCCCGTTACCGTCTATCACGTTGGAGGCTATCCTCAAGCCGTCAACGGAGACCGTCGTGAAGAGCCCCTGGTTCCTGTAGGCGACGGTATCGGGGATGTAGTTGTCGTTATTGAGTATGTCCCCGGTTATTATCGAGCCCAGCGGCCTGTGGCCATCATCCATGACCGGGGTCACCACCATAAGGGCCATGACAGATGATTCGCCGGATGCGGGCGTTTGCTTTTCCGGGCCGTTGCCGTCGGGCACGGCGTTCAATTCGCTCAACACTTTGCCCTCGCGCCTCAAGAGGTCCTTTCCTAGCAATTCGGTCGATATCTTAGGCTCCCCGTTATCAATCGCCGCAAAGACCATCCCGTTGAATTCAAGCCTGTCTCCCGTTTGGTCGCTGTTGAGGCGGGCGATGACGTCTCCGTTTTCATCCGTCACCTCCCAGATGTCCACATACGGGCGCATCTGTTTCCAGCGGGTCATCATCTGCTTCAGGTACCGGGAGTCGCGCCTTTTTATCGCTCCCTTTATCTCCTCCATCGAAGCCGCCTGGAGCATGCCGTATCGCATCTGCTCGCCCCTGACGTAGTACTCCGTCCACGCGGATTTGAGCCCGAAGCCGATCCTCTCGTCCGCGTCCTTCATAAGCCGTGAGTCGATGACCCTGTAGGACATATACGCCAGAAGCGTCATCGGGATGAGGATGACCAAAAGGAAGACGACGATCAGCTTGAACCCCATGGTCCGGTTGGCGAAAAACTCTATGATAGACCTCATGGTCGTCACGCCTTCTTCTCGTAAACGCTCAAGCGCTCACCGAGGGGGGTATACCCGGATGCGAACCGGGGGGGCAGCACCTCGGCCTTGCCGAGGACCAGAAGCCCTCCGGGGACCAGCGAATAATCGAGCTTCTCGAATACTTTCTCCTGAAGGAACTTGTTGAAATATATGAAAAGGTTCCTGCAGAAAAGCACCTGCACCTTTGATATGGAGGGACTCTTTACGATATCCTGGGTGCCGAACTTGACGAGGTTCCTGATGTTGTATTTGACCTTGTGCATGCCGTCGACCTTAAAAAAATAGTTCTCCTGGACCTCCTGCGTGACGTTACGGAGCGATTCTCCCCTGTAGACGGCCTTTCTCGCGGTGTCAAGGGCGTCGGAGTCTATGTCGGTGGCGAAGACCCTTGAGTTCTTCAGGCCCTCGGCGCTTAAACATTCGGACAACACTATGGCCAGCGAATAGGCTTCCTCCCCGAAGGCGCAGCCGCAGCACCACGCCTTTATACCTTCGTCGCGCTTAAACCTTTCGGCCACTGTCCGGGACAAAAAATCAAAGACCTCCGGTTCCCTGAAAAATTCGCTTACTTTTATCGTGAGTGTGGAAAAGAGCCTGTCATATTCGGCCGGGTCAGTATCGAGAGAGCGGCAGTAATCCTTACATGAGCCTGCGTTGAGCGCGGCAAACCTTTTCTGTATCCTTCTTTTAAGGCTCGCCCTTTTATAATTCCGGAAATCCCATCCGCGTTCGCTGTAGATCTTCTCAAGAAGCATAGCGATGTCCTTTTCTCCGCAGTGGAGAGCGCTGCCATGGAGTGAGCTTTTGTCGTGACTCGTCATGATCGTATGCTCGCGGTAGCACTGACTGGTTCCCTCGGGCAAAGCACATATAAAGTATAGCACTTTTAAAGTAAAAAGTGAATAAATAATAACAATTGGAACCGTATAAAAAAACAGGGGTCCACCGGACTCCATATCTTGTTTAAAACAAGCGTAATGCGCCCTTCAAATACCCCCCCGTATGTGCTATCCTTTGAGCGGTATGGATATCTCAAGCCTCTTGAAAGCGGTCACTTTCGACATAAAAGCCCGTGACCATGAGACGGTCATCAAGGAGCTGTCCGCTCGTCTTTTGCCCAGGGACGCCCTCGGGGAAGCGGTCGCCTCCATAAAAGACCACGAAGGCGCGACAGGGGTGCTCTCCGAGACCGACTCCGCCGTATTCCACTGTCTTTCTGAGGATGTCAGGGAGACGGTCGTGGCAGTTGCGGTTTCCGGGAAAGGGGTTCGCCGCAGCGGCAAAAAAAGGCCGGAGCGCGTTTTTTTCCTTCTGATATCCCCTATAAAAGAGAGCGGAAGCCACCTGCAGATGCTATCGAAGATAGAAGGGCTTCTTCTTGACAGGGCCTTCCATCACGCCATATTGAACGCAAAGAGCGAGGACGAGGTCGTCCGTGAGATACGTAAAGCCGAAGGGGCGGCCCGGTCCCTATACATACCGCTTCAAAAAGAAGAGGTCTTTACGGAGCTGGATACCTCCGACAAAGGGCTTACCGTCTCCGAAGCGCAAAGAAGGCTTAAGCTAACCGGCCCCAACACCCTGAAGCGTATAGAAAAAGGCGTTCTTCTCAAGGACTTCCTCTACAACCTCTTTTTCAACCTCTTCGCGGTGCTTCTGTGGGCCGGCGGCGCGATGTCGTTTGCGGCAGGGATGCCGGAGCTCGGATGGGCGATATTCCTCGTCATCATAATAAACGCGCTCTTCAGCTTCTGGCAGGAGTACAGGGCCGAGCGGGCCGTGGAGGCCCTCAAAAAACTCCTTCCGAAAAAGGTCCGGGTCATAAGGGACGCGGCGGAACAGGAGATAGACGCCGTTGACCTTGTCCCCGGCGACCTCATAACGCTCTCCGAAGGCGACAGCGTCCCGGCCGACGGGAGGCTCGTGGACGCGCAGGCGATGCGGGTGGACAACAGCGTCCTTACCGGAGAGAGTAAACCGGTCTATAAGGTCAGTGAGCCCGTCACCGACGGGAAAGGGTTTATCTGGACCGAGGTCCCGAACCTCGTATTCGCCGGAACGACCATAGTGTCAGGCTCCGGTAGCCTCGTGGTTACCGCAACGGGCATGGATACGGAAATAGGGCGGGTGGCGTTTCTTACCCAGGCGATCAAGCCGGAGATGAGCCCGCTTCAGAAAGAGATCTCCAGCATAACCAGGACCGTCACCTTGATAGCCGTGACCCTGGGGCTTGTATTTTTCCTCCTCGGCTATCAGCTGGCGGGCCTTACCTTCGCTGAAAGCTTCATATTCGCCATCGGCATAATAGTCGCCAACGTCCCCGAGGGGCTCCTTCCGACGGTATCCCTATCGCTTGCGATGGGGGTCCAGAGGATGGCGGCCAGGAACGCGATAGTCAAGAAGCTTTCGGCGGTCGAAACGCTCGGGAGCGCCACCGTCATCTGCACTGACAAGACCGGCACCCTGACCACGAACAGGATGAACGTCGTAAAGCTGTTCGTAAACGGCAAGGTCATCGAGGTAGGCGGCATGGGATACGGGCCCGCTGGCGAGTTCACCCATAACGGCAGGCCCCTCTCAAAAGAAGACCTTGAAAAAAACGGCGCCCTGAAGCTCTTGACGGTCGCCTCACTTTGCAACAACGCGACACTGCGCCCGCCGTCCGAGGGAGAGGATGATTGGACGATATCCGGAGACCCGACGGAAGGGGCGCTTTTAACCGCAGCGGCAAAGGCCGGGCTCAAGCTCGATGAGCTTAAGGAGCGCTACGAGCGGACGGCCCATCTGCCGTTTGAACGGATTCGTAAACGCATGTCCACCGTCCATGACCCGGCAGGCCGCGCTGACGCCGACGGGCTCTTCGCCCCTCCGGAACAGGGGCGCTCGCTTGCCTTCGTAAAAGGCGCCCCGGCCGAAGTCCTGAAGCTGTCCGCCGGGATATGCCGCGACGGCGGGGCAGCCGCGCTTGAACCCGGCGAAAAGGAAGAGATACTCAGGCAAAACGACCGGATGGCCGCCGGGGGCCTGAGGGTCCTAGCGATGGCCTACCGGGAGGTGAAGAGCAGTAAATCCTACATGGCCGAAGAGGTCGAAGGCGGGTTGACCTTCATAGGACTCGCGGCGATGCTTGACCCGCCGAGGCCCGAGGTGAAAAAGGCGATAGAGGACTGCGGGAGCGCCGGCATAAAGGTCGTTATGGTCACCGGCGACTACGGGCTTACCGCCAAAGCCATCGGTGAGCAGATAGGGCTCGGGGCCGACAGGGTCGTAACGGGCGAAGAGCTCAACCAGATCACGCACAGGGCCTTAAGCGAGCTACTCAAGAAAGGCCCTGTCATATTCGCCAGGGTCGAGCCTAAGGACAAGTTAAGGGTGGTGCGCGCCCTCCAGGATAACGG
>JACRCH010000011.1 GCA_016219115.1 Deltaproteobacteria bacterium | reverse complement strand
GGCGTTCGACTACTCATATGACCGACGAAAGAAGAACTTATCTGCTGAGTCTGGCAGCCATAGCGCTCCTTGGGCTTACCGCCTTCAGCTGGTTTGAGGGCAGCCACAGCGCCGTGGCCGGCTACGACTTCGCCACCTCCCTGAACCCTCTGGACGAGCTAAAGAGGTCCTTGTACCTATGGGACGAGAGGCTTTATGCCGGCGCGCCCAACATCCTCGGCATAGGCACAATGCCGTACTTCCTCCTCCAGTACCTGTTAGAGCGCCTGACGGGGTCGCTCTACCGGGGAGAGATGGTCTTTTTCGCCATCCTGTTCATGCTCCCGGGGTTCACGATGTATCACTTTCTGCGTACCATGAACAGAGGCGCCGGGAGGGGAGCGGTCTCGTTCTACGGCGCGCTTTTTTACATGTTCAACACCTTCGTGGTCGTCAAGTGGAACAGGGGAGAGCTTATCACGCTTTTTTCGTATGGGTTGCTCCCGCTCTTCTTGACGCTGGCGGAGAGGGGCCTCAAGGGGCCCCTCAACATAAGGTTTCTCGTCATTTTCATAGTATCCCTCTTCTTTTTCCCTGTCACGCTGGGCCATTCGGCCGACTTTCTGATAGTGACGGGGATAATCGTGGTCTTCTCGCTCTGGAGGGTATTCTCATCCTTCGGCTACGCGGTGGTAAAGAGGGCCTTCGTTTTATTTGTCATTGCGGCCATAGTGAGCGCGTGGTGGGCCCTGCCGGTCATGAGCTCGGTCGCCGGAGGCGGGGCCGGCATAACTTCTTTCACCACGAACGAGCTTGAGATGGTCAACTACTACTCAAGGTGGGCCTCGCTCCTGAATATCATGAAGCTCTGGTTCTCGCCGATGTACGACACCTCGGTCGAATTCGGCACCCAGTTTTACAGACCCGGAACGCTGCTCTTTCCGCTTATCGCCTTCACGGCGCTCTTTTACAGAAGAAACGGGGTCGTCCTCTTCTTCTCGGCCCTCGCGTTGACGGGGCTGTGGCTCTCGAAAGGGACCTCTGCTCCCTTTCCGGGCGCGTACGGCTGGATGTATCGGCACATCCCTTACTTTTTCATATTCAGGGCCCCGAGCAGATACTTCCCGCTCGTCTACACGCTTTCTCTCTCGGTGCTTATCGGGTACAGCACGGCCTTTATGACCGCAAGCGTCAGGAGACTCCTTCCTAAAAGAAGCGCCATCGCGCATTTACCCGGCGCGCTGGTCGTCGGACTGATATTTTTTCACTCCTGGCCTCTCTTCAGCAGGACCACCATCTTCAGGACCGTTCAGGGTGACCTGCTGTACCCCAGCGTCTTCATAGACATACCCCCTTACTACGGGGAGCTTAACAGGTGGTTCAGGTCAAGAGACGGGTACTTCAGGGTGCACTCCTTCGTGACAGAGAGCTACCTGAACTACGACTGGGGGTACTCATCGACGGATATCATGCCGAAGCTGTTGGAAGTGCCGCAGACTTTAAGGTTCCGCCAGGAGCTTGTCTTCGGCTCCAGCGGCTTTCATGAGCTTATGGATTCCGTGCAGAAAGACTTCTGGGATTGGGACTTCGGCAATACCGCCAAAACCCTGGGGCTGCTGAGCGTCGGCTACATAACGGTAGTCGACGATGTAATGAGGAGATACCTTCCGGACAGCAACTACTACGAGATACTTCATGCGGTACTTGAAAGCGAGCCAGGCCTCAAGGTCAGAGCGCGCGTCGGAAAGGCCACGGTCTACGAGAACGCCTACAAACTCCCGCACATCTTCGCCGTGCCGGAAGCGAACTTCGTCTTCGGAGGCCCTTCGGCGCTCACGGCGCTCAGCCGGACGGAACACCTCGACAGACCGGCCCTCCTCTTTATCGACAGGCTCGACAAAAAAAGTATCCAAGCGCCTGAGGGCAGCACGGGTCCGCTCATTTTGGCGGACAGCAGCCCGCAAGACATCGTCTGCGAGAACTTAAGAGGCGACTACCGGTTGACGGTATCCGGGAACTCGAGCTTCTTCGCCGCTGAAGATGCGGACTATCTCATCTGGGCGAAGCTCAGGAAAGGCGGTTCTAAAAGAGGCCCTGTCACCGGTGTCTTTGTTGACGGCAGTCCCGTCACAAACGGCGAACAGGCCGGGATACGCTGGGTGAACGTCGGAGAGGTGAGGGTAAAAGCGGGCGGACACGACCTCTCCGTGACAACGGAAGGGACCGAAGGCCTTCTGGCAGTCCCGGCAAAGGTCTGGGAAGAGGAGCTTAAGAGGACCTCCGGGCTGCTTTCGGACCCGGCCATACCTAAAGAAGAGATATTCAGGATAAACGCAGGCGGGAGTCTCTCTTTTTATTCTTCCGTAGAGAGCTCGGTCGTGGTTACAACGCTACGAGCGGTTAAAAGGGAGAAGATAGCCGGGGTAAGGGAAGACTATACCGAGGACCCTGACAGAAGGAGATGGGTCGCGTTCAGCCCCGCGGATATAAGTTTTGACGGCGGGATCAGGATGAACGCTGACAAAGAGAGTCATCGGGTCGGGAAGACCCTTAAAGGGGGAGGGTTCGACCTCGAGGAGTACCCCTACGCCGAACTCTACTGGGAAGGGAGTCCCGGCGGCAATTATGACCTCGATCTCATCATCGGGGTCGATACCGACGGCGACGGCTGGGCGGAGAGCGTCCTTACCGTCCCCATGATCAAAGGCGGAGAGAAAACGGCGGCCGTCAGCTTAAGCGAGATGCTCAAAAAAAGGTTCGGGTTTCCCGGAAAGCCGCACTACAAGGGGCTCTGGGTCGCCTTTGAATTAAAAGAGTCCGCGCTCACCGGGGAGACGACAAAAGCCTTTTGCAAAATAAAGGGGCTCGAATTCTACCAGGCAGTGCCCGCATTCGTAGACAACAGCGGCGCCAGGGGCATGGCCGGTGTCAGGCTCGACGGCTCGTACATAAAAGGCACAAGAAGATTAAAAAGCGGTTCTCATGAATTGAAGGCGGACGCCATGGCGCGTGGCACCGGCGGCTATCTTCTGAGGGTAGCCGGCAAGAGCCGGGAGAAGAAAAGCGCGGAGGTCCCGGTACTCGATTGGAAGAAGATAGACCCTGCCCATTATGAGGTGAGCGTGAGAGGCGCTAAAAGGCCTTTCTGGCTTCTCTTCAACGAATCATACAACAGAGGCTGGAAGGCCTATATAAAGAGACCGTATGGGAACGGGATAAAAGAGGCTTCCCTGCTCGCTCCGTTGGCCGGCAGGTACGGGAAAAAGGAGATAGAGGAGCACAGGATGGTAAACGGGTTCGCCAACGGGTGGTGGGTAGCCGGGGACCCGGCAGACTTCGAGATAGTCATAGAGTTCAGGCCTCAGTATTCACTCAACTCAGGTGCGCTGATATCCGGCGCGGCTTGCGCGGTACTGCTGATGGGCCTCCCGTACTATTTTCTCAGAGGCCGCAAAAAAAACCGGCGACATGAACCACCCCGATAGCAAGGCTAGCGGGGTATCTCCTTAAACCCGGCCCTCCCTTGATGGGAGGGCCGGGCTCCGTTGCGCTCTTCCGATGCAACGGGAAGCGGGGAGGGTTTTACAAGGACAAACTACAGGGAATTCCAAGTTAAAAAATTCAGCAAGAAAGGGAGGTAACGCCATGTTATCCGAGGACATGCCAAAAGGGGTAGCTCATTCGGACTGCGACACCGGACAGAAGAGCTCCGTTTCAAGCTGGATTATCTTCTGTCTGGTCATCCTCACCGGGCTTTTCTTCGCGTACTTCAATAACAGGTTCGTTGCCGGGGGCCTGAAGACCTGGAAGGCCGACCTGCTCAATCAAAGCGATAACAACAAGCTTACAGGAGACCTGCTCGTCAAGGAGAAGTTTACGGCAAACGGCGCCGAAGAGCGCGTGGTATGGCTCAAGGGCGCAGAGTCAAGTGTTCCTTTTGTGATTGCTGAGCCACAGACGGTGCGCATGAGGATGAGGGCGTATTTTCCGTCCCTGGCATACGGTTCGGCCACGCTGACCGTGTCCGTAAACGGGCGCGATGCCCAGACCCTCATCCCGGGCTGGAACGGCGGGTTCGCAAAGTACGACCTGAACATCCACAAGAAGTTTTTCAAGTCCGGTGAGAACGTCCTTGGCTTCAGGGTGGGCGGCTCAATGAATCAAAAGATCGGCCTTGATTACATAAATCTCAGAAACTACGCCGGCATAAGCAACAGGTTCCCGAAAGCGCTTGTCTACTACGACGGCAACTACCCGGACAGGGCCGCGTTCGCCATGCCTTACGATTACCTCCTTTATCCGGCAGTGATCTTCGTCGTATGGATACTGACGGCAAACCTCGTGAGGGTCTCAAGGGGATATCCGTTAAGGGAGACGCTCAAAAAATCATTCTACGTATATATCCCGCCTGCGGCGGTCTTTTTGATCTCGACCGTATACAGCAAGGTCACGCGCTATACGCTCTCATGCGACCCGGAGACGTTCTTCATACTTGCCGGGGCGCTTGCCGGGGCGTTCATCGTCTACCACGCCGTTCTCGCGGCGTGGGTCGCCGTCCCCGATCTATGGCAGCAGTATACCCTGGCCTCCTTCAAGACAAAGATAGGCTCGATAAAGTTCAGACCCGCGGCCTCATCCGCGGGACCTCTGACGGCCTTAAGGTTCATAGGCACTCACGCGGCCACGACCGCCGTAGCGGTCTTTATGGTCTGCCTGATCGTTGCGGGGGTCTCGATGATACTGAAGCGCCAGGACATAGCCGAGAGGATGGCGGATGTCGCTTACTTCTCGCTGGTCTTCGGCGTGCTTCTTCGCATATTCGACTTGAAAAGAGATGGATGATGCCTCCCGGCTATCGAGGCCGCTGGTATCAAACCCTCCCCTCCCTTGAGGGAGGGGACTAAGAAGAGGCTGAAAATATTTTTTCGCCCCTGCCTTGCCCTCCCCAGCCAAAGGGGAGGTTTTACAAGGGCAAAGCTTTAGGGAATTACAAGTTAAAAACGGCAGAGGGGAAGGTCCATGACGACCGGAAAAAAGATAGTCTGGAACTGCGTTTCGATCCTGACCGGCAATTTTTTGAACAAGGCGATAAGCATAGTCGTTCTGATGGCCCTGACGGTCTACTTAAGCCCGGCGGAGTTCGGCAGGTACTCGTTCGTCATAGCCTATACGTCCTTTTTCGGCATCTTCACCGAGCTAGGGATAAACACCCTCTTGACGAGAGACATATCCGCCGGTACGGTAGACGCCGGGTATGGTTTCGGGCACGCCATCCTCTTAAGGTCGGCGCTTACGGTCATAACGGCCGTCATCTCCCTGGCATCCCTTTTCGCCCTCGGATACCCGTCCGACGTGGTGACATTGGCCGCGGCGGCGTCCATTTCCCTCTTCCTTTCGTTCAGGGGGCTTTTTTTAAGGACCGTCTTCGATATCCCGTTCCAGGTAAACCTAAAGATGGCATATCCGTCCTTCATAAACCTCTTAAACGAGATAGTGACGCTCGGGATCATACTCTGGCTTGTCAGGGTGAAGGCGGGACTCCTGTGGCTCGTCCTTTCGATAAACCTCGCGAACGTTCCGGGCTTTATAGCGGTACTCGCCTTATCTATCCGGGTTATCAGGCCGAGGTTCAGGATAGACGCCAGACAATGGAAGTCCATCCTGGCGCAGTCGCTGCCGCTAGGGGCGGCCTCTTTCCTTGAGGGCGTCTTTATAATAACGCCGTTTTTCATCCTGTCGAGGTTCTCGACCGAAGAGGCGCTCGGGTACTACTCGCTGCCTTTCAGGCTCGTATCCTCGCTCTGGATCATTCCCGTGGCGGTGATGGTAACGCTTCTGCCGAAAATGAGCCGCGACGCCAAAGAGTCCGAGGTCTCGGTAGTCCATGGTTTCTTCAAAGGTCTAAAGCTGGTTGTAGCGGCCGGGGTCCCTCTTGCGCTCCTCGTTGTCTGCTTTTCAGTCCCCATGGTCAACATATTCACGCACGGGAGATACGCCGGAAGCGCTCCCGCGCTCTCTCTCATGATATGGGGCAGCTTGCTGTATTTCGTCAACACGGTCTACTACTATTCCTTTACTGCGGCAGGCAGGCAGCGCGTCAATACCTCCGCATGGACCGTAGTCTCCGTCGTGGCGATAATATCGAGCCTGATACTTGTCCCGGCGTACCACCAGATGGGGGCCGCCGCGTGCTATGTCATATCCCTGGGCGCGGGTCTATTTTTCAACGTCATCTTCGCCCACGGCATACTCAGGATCAACCCTCTTGCCGCGCTTGGAAGGTTCGTCCCGGGCGGGGCGCTTTGCGCCATCGTGCTCTTCTTCGTCCCCGTCCAATCAGGCGTGAGAGTTCCGGTCGGACTCGCGTTGTACGCCGCGTCGATAGTCATTATGAAGGCGGTATCGATAAGGGAATGGGGTGAGTGGCTCAGCAGGGGAGGTGACGCGGCTGTAGCCCCCTTGAAGACGGCAGACGAAAAGGGCAAGTGAGGCGGAGGCCGCGTTCATGCGCCAGGTGATGCCGCGGGAGTGCCGGAACGCCAAAAAAATGCGGCCCCTGCTGAGTGTAAAACCTGAAAGGACAAAATCCTCAATAGGGACCCACCATGAAAAGACCTCTTCTTCTGATAATCGCCGCGGGGCTCGTCTTTATAACTCTCCCGCTATTTTTCGAGAGGCTCCACTCGGATGAGGTCATCTACTGGGAGGTCGCCAAAAACATATCCATAGGGCTCGGTCCAATAAGCGAGACATCGGGCAACTCGATCTTTTCATGGCACATGCCCCTTGCGTTTTACATCGTAGCGCCATTCCTCAAGCTCTCCGCGCACATATTTACCGCAAGGGCCGTCTCCTCTTTTTTCACTATCGCCTCGGCTGTTTTAATATTCCTTATATGCAGGAAGAGAGCCGGAGCCGATGAAGCCCTCATAAGCGCCCTGCTTTTCATCTTCTCCTTTCAGGTCCTGAGGTTCGGCGGCAGGTACTACCTCGACCAGTACGGGCTCTTTTTCTTCCTCCTCTCCCTGTATCTGCTCCATGAAGAGAGGTTTTTCATCTCAGGGACCGTTGCCGTGACGGCGGTGGCGGCCAGGGAGTACTGGGCAGGGGTCTACCCTTTTTTGCTGCTGTATCTCGGGCTGAGGGACAGAAGGGCGCTGCCGGGGTTCATCCTCACGGCGGCTGCCGTTACGCTCTTTTTCACGCTCTATACGGTCTACTCGAAAGACTCGTACGGCCTCTGGAGATACCTTGCCGGCGGCGCCGCGCTCGACAACATAAAGGCGTCGGTATCAGGGGTCGTAGCGTATCCGTTGGCGAGGGGATGGGTCGAGTTCTCGGTCCTCAACATCCTGACGCTCGCCGGTTTTTTCGCGGCCTTCCGTATCGATAAAAGCCATATCGTCATTGTCATACCCCAGGTCATCGTCATAAGCCTCATACACGGGTTCGTTCTGGAAGGCGGGGTCACCCAGTACCCGCTCGCCCTCATAGGAACGCTTGCCGTATATTCCGGCCCCGGACTTAAAAACCTCTATGACCGTCTCATTGGGCCGATAAACGGCAGGCAACGCTTTAAATCCGTGGTGCTGCTGGTCGTAGCGGCCCAGTTCGTCTTCTTTAACGCCTTCTCTACCGCCGTATCATTGCATAAGAACCTCGGCGTCTACGGTTTCGGCTACGGCGACGACAGAGAGGTCATCTCGATACTCAACAGAGAGGCGAAGGGGGAGTTTATCCACGGGATATGGGGGGCGTTCGTGGAAAAGAGGGGCAGGTGGGACTGGACGGATTATCTTGTGCAGGAGGCGGTAGAGAAGGACCCGGACTGGCTTGTGACATATGACAACTATGTCGAGGTCATCGGCGGCCAGAACGGATCTGCCGGGTTTACCGTCTACAGGGTCGGCCCCTATGTAATGATACATTCGCGACATAGAGGCCCTCTTAAGGGGTTTGTACGGTCAAAGGTCTTCCCGAAGTGGACGCTCCGCACAGGGGTAAAAGTAAAGGATTGACGCTACTGTACAAAAAAAATATAATATCGTGTCATACTCCCCTTAACCCCGGAACGGAGAAAGACTTTTGAGGATAACCATAGATGCCCGGATGATAAGATATACCGGGATCGGCAGATACATCCAGAACCTGATTGAAAACCTCTGTAAAATTGACGGGAAGCACACTTTCGGGGCGGTTGTAAACTCGGGTGACGAAGGGGAGATAAAGGAAGCCGGGAATCTGGAGATTTTCAAGACCCGCTCCCGGATACCGGTATATTCCATCAGGGAGCAGGTATTGCTTCCCTCGGAGATAAAAAGAAGCGGCCCTGACCTCGCGCATTATCCGTCCTTCAACATGCCGCTCTTAAACGGTACTCCGGCAGTGGCGACAATACATGACCTCATCTATTATTTGAACCGCGGATCATGCCCTAACGCGCTTGCGTATCTGTACGCGAGGTTCATCTTCAAAAAGGTCGTAAAGAAGGCTCAAAAGATAATAACCGTATCGGAGTTCACGAAGGGAGAGGTCGTAAGGCATCTCGGGGTCAAGGCCGATAAGGTCGTCGTGATACATAACGGCGTAAGCCATCTATACAGGCCCGTGGATAAGGAGAAGCGAGGTGAAGTCCTCTCGAAGTACGGCATAAAGGGCGGCTACATCTTCTATGTCGGTAACCACCAGCCGAGAAAGAACCTGGTGCGCCTCGTACAGGCCTTCTCCGCCTTGAAGAACAGGGATCATCAGCTCGTCCTGACCGGCAGGATCGACCCCAGGAGAGCGGACCTGTATGGCGCGGTAAATGAAAAAGTACTTGAGGGGAGGGTCCTGTGCATAGGGCCTGTCCCTGAAGAAGACCTGCCGGCCCTCTATTCCGGGGCGTCGGTATTCGCCTTCCCGTCGCTGAGCGAAGGCTTCGGGCTCCCGCCGCTTGAGGCGATGGCGTGCGGAGCTCCGGTTGTCTCATCCAACGCCACTTCGCTTCCTGAGGTGGTGGGGGAGGCCGGGTTGCTGGTAGACCCGTTGGATGTCTCATCCATAGCCAGGGGAATAGACATGGCGCTCGCCAGCCCTGCGCTACAGTCGGAGCTTAAGGAGAAGGGCCTTCAAAGGGCTAAAAAGTTCAGCTGGGAGGCGGCGGCAAAAAAAACCTTGAAGGTATACGAAGAGGTGGTCAACAGGTGAAGGTAGCTCTGGTACACGACTGGCTTACCGGGATGCGCGGAGGGGAGAAGGTCCTGGAGGTATTCTGCGAGATATTCCCGGAGGCCGACCTGTATACCTTGCTGCACATACCCGGCTCGGTCTCCGGCGGGATCGAGAACAGGAGGATATACACTTCGTTTGTCCAGAAGCTCCCGCTGGCAAGGAAAAGATACAGGATGATGCTCCCCCTTTTCCCGATGGCCATAGAGGGCTTTGACTTAAGCGGTTACGACCTCGTGCTCTCAAGCTCGCACTGCGTGGCAAAGGGCGTGATACCGCCTCCGGGCGCTCTCCATATATCCTATGTCCATACGCCCAT